>NZ_CP049740.1:1470000-1770000 GCF_011100465.1 Jeotgalibaca arthritidis | reverse complement strand
ACTCACCTTTTCCATAATCACTACCTATACAAGTTATGCTTTACCTTATGATACTCTAATACAAACTTTTTTGTGTGACTAAACTGTTACAAATTAAATAAAAAGGTTAAAGACAGTAAAAAAGCCTCATTTAATAAACGTATCGTCCATTAAAAGAGGCTTTTTTTATCTAATTTAAGTATAAAGTATGAACAAATTTTGTTTCGATAAACTCCTCAACACCTTGCCTACCATTTTCTCGTCCTAATCCGGAAAATTTCACACCGCCAAATGGAGCTTCTGCAAACGATACCCCTGTGTTGTTAATAGCTACTAAGCCGTATTCAAGGGTGCGTGATAAGTTTTCTGCCTTTCTTAAACTATTTGTAAAGACATAAGAAGCTAAACCAAAGTCACTATCATTGGCCTTTTCAATGACTTCATCTTCCCTTTCGAATTCAATTAAAGGAATAACTGGTCCAAAAGTTTCTTCATAGAATATGTTCATATCTTGGGTCACACCATCAATAACAGTTGGTTGATAGAAAAAGCCATTTTGATAGTTACCCTCTGTAAGACGATTGCCACCAATTAACAAGTTAGCACCTTTTTCTAAGGCATCTTTCAACTGTTGATCAATCGTATCTCTTGCTTCATCGTTTATAAGGGGGCCGACATCGCTTATTTAGGTGATTAACAAAAATCTCACAGCACATTTTTCCACTTTGTACCTACAAAAAGATAAAAAAGAGATCAGGCATTCGCCTGACCTCTCTCAAATTGGTTTAAATTATTTAGCTAGTGCTGCTTTAGCTTGTTCTGCAATTGCAGTGAAAGCTGCTGCATCGTTAACTGCTAAGTCAGCCAACATTTTACGGTTCATTTCATTTCCAGAAACTTTCATACCGTGAATTAGGTTAAAGATACTTACTGGAACTACTATTCAACATGTTCTCATGGGTTTTCTTAATAATCGCATCTGTATTCACAAGAAAAATAAAGTTTTGATAATTGAATTCTTTATATAAATACAACATCAAACTCGCCATAACCATCGTTTTTCCTGAGCCTGTTGCCATATTAAACAGCAAATGTTTTCTCTGAAATCCTGCATCACTAATGCCAGCAATCAAACTATTATCTTGCATAAATTGAAAACGTCTGAAAGCTTCTTCTTGATAATGGCGAAGTTCATCTTTTAAATTAGCTTTTATATATTCAGGAACTTCATGAGGATTCATAGCATAAGTAATGGTTCTCATTTCTCTATCTAACCATTCGTATAACCGTTTTTTTGCCATAACTATTCCCCCTCATTGTTGTAAAAACTATGATTAAAGGCTTTATCATTATCAGAAATGATGACATTCTTATCTTCAATTTCAGAATAAGGCACATATAATTGATTCTTATCTAATGCTTTTTTGAAAATTTCTTTTTGTTCGTCAAAAGGTAGGTCATTAAAAGTAACTGAACCTTCTTCACTATCATGTTCTTTTAAAAGTTCATTAGTTAGCTTTTCTTTATCCAATTGGAAGTTCAAATCAGCATTGTTATCTTATTCATCCCATAATTCAGCTAATTCTTCTTTAGTTGAGCTTGGTCAATTTTGTTCATATATAATTGATTTAATTCCATCAATTCAGCATAAACAAATGAACCTCCACCTTGCCAGTCCACATCTTTAGAAATACCAGTATAATCGCCTATAATTACATTTTCTAATCTTTTTTTGCTTTACTTAGTTGTCCTGTTATTTGCTCTATACCAATAAACTTTCTTCTCATTTTCATTGCTGTTGCTGCAGTGCTTCCACTTCCAAGAAAAAAATCTAAAACAATATCATCAACATTTGAAAAAGTTTCAATTATTCCTTTAAGCATTAACTCAGGTTTTTTGCCACTTCTTAATTCTACTCCTCCCTCATGTCTAATATTACCAAAACTCCCAGCCAAATCTATAAAATCAAGTATTGGTAATTCTTTTCCAATTATATTTCCTTCTAAAATATCATTCGGCACACCTTGATAATATTTACCTTTAGTTGCACCTTCTTTTTTAGGTCCAGTGAAATATCTGTAATCTCTCTCATCATCACCTATACCATAAACTTTATACAATATCCCTAATCCATCTTCTTCATATCTGCCTGTTAAATAATCTCTAAAAAATCTACCTGATGAGTTTCCATCTAGAATTGTCCCTGAAGCCCAAATTTCTTTTAAGAGTTTTTTTGACCCCTGTTGTGATTTTTTTATAACATAATTGTTAGGTGAAAACATCTCTACTTTCTTATTACCTAAATTTAAAACTTTATTAGGTTCTTTAGTTTTAATATCAAAAATAAATTTATCATATGAATATTCAGATTTTGGTTTGTTCGGAGTTACCATTGATTTGTTTTTAGCATAATAATGAATTTGTTCAATTTGTTTATGGTAATCCATATCTTGCTTTAGAGTCTTTTCAGCATATCTAACCAAAATATGTTGAGTAGTTAATTTAGATTCTCTACCAAATATATTATCTAATAATATATTTAGATATGCACCTTCATTATCATCTATGTGAACTGCTATAACACCATCATCAGCAAGTAATTCTCTTGCGATTTCTAATCTATTTTTCATAAAAGTTAGCCATGTAGAATGATTAAATCTATCATTATATTTAAAGGAATCATTACCAGTATTATAGGGTGGGTCAATATAAATACATTTTACTTTTCCTGCATATCTTTCCTTCAGAGAATGTAAAGCTAATAAGTTATTTCCCTTGATAATTAAATTATCTTCATCACTGAAAGAATCAACTGTATGTTCTCCATCAGCATCATATTTTTCTACATTCACTAATGCTTTTGGTGCTAAAAGGGTATCTATTTCATCTCTTGCAATAACCTCATTATAGAAAACTTCTTCTTTCCCAGCATCTTCCTTAGTCATTTCACCCTCTAGAACACAATCTTTATAAGGAAAGTCTAACACCACATCAGTATTATATTGAACGTTTTTGCCACAACAAAATAAGACCATTCCATCAACTTCAAAAATGTTGATACAATCGTCTTCTTTATGTAAATTATTTTTTTATGTAGTATCGGTAAAAAACGTTGATTTATTGCCGGTAAAATCTTGCTTCCCTCCAATAATGTTACCCTTAGATTGATAATTTATCAAGTCTCATTTTCGGGACAAACCAGCTTTTTTAGCAATGTTATAAACAGTTTTCTCAGACACACCACATTTTACAGCAATTTCTTTCAGTGATAGCTGATTCCCCTTATATAAAACAATGATTTTCTTACGTTTACTTTGTTTTATTGGTGGTCTTCCCAAGGTCTTGTCAGTATTAGCTAAGGCTTCCTTTGTTCTGATGCTAATATTTTCAGCTTCAAATTCTGCTATTCCAGCTAAGACAGTATAAAATAATCGTCCACTTGCTGTTCTGGTATCAATCGATTCTTGAATACTTTTCAGATAAATTTCTTTCTCATTCAACTCAGACATCAAGTTCACTAATTGCCTGCTTGACCTACTTAATCTAGCTAAATTGTAAATAAGTAAAGTATCTCCTTTTTCTAAACGTTTTAATGCTTTATCGAGTTCTGTTCGATTCTCTTTCCTACCACTAATCTGTTCAGAAAATAATTCATCTGGTTCATAGTTTTCTAGAGCCTTCCTTTGCACTTCTAATCCTAAATCTTGTGTGTTTTTACTCGTTCGAATATAACCAATAATTTTATTTGCCATTATATACTCCTCCTTTCCTCCATATTAGTGTAATGATTTTTTTGAAATATTAAAAATACCCTGACTTCTCTTATAAGTCAGGGTAAATAAACAATATAAACAGAGATGATTTAAAATACTTCTCGTTAAGGTAATTTAATTATCACATCAAATATAACGATTGTCCAGCAAATAACTTATGCCTTTTCTTTTCTATTATTTACCTTTAAAGTCAGTAGAAAACACTGTTATAATAATGTTTTCTAACCAATAAGAGACGCTATAATTTGTAAAACAGTTTGAAATAGGTATAATTTCGGAAAACAATAAAATAACTAATAAAGGAGACTGTTTTATGAAAAACGGAACAAGTTTTGGACTTTCAGTAGTCGTTGTAATCGTAACTAATCGGTCGTAACACCTCAATTACTGTAAATCTTTTATTAAGTGTATCTCTGAGGACCATTTCTTTCATACTTTCACCTAGATTCTTTTTGATACCAAGATTATCCAATTTCTACTTCCAAATAAATTATTTTTGTGTCTGTAAATAATAAGCGTTACAGAATTAGAATACACAAAAATCTAAATAACACTAATTTATTAATCACACATCACTTTTATAGACAAGTAGACTTACACACAACACTCAAATTTCCAGTACTAAGAAACGGATGGTATAATGAAGGGGTAATGTAGGGGTGGATAATCTTTAAAGGATACTTATGAGATAGATATTTTCGTAAACCTGGGATACTTTATTGAATTACGAACCCCTACCTAATCCCTACATCAACCCTAAAAAAGAGGTTTTTTCAAAAAATCAAATGATAACAAAATGATAACTTTTGTGATAACTTTTTGAAAACTATGTCATTTATGAGGTGAATTCGGAGAAATTACAATGGAAACCTCCGTGAATTTTCCAAAGCAGCTGCATAAGCAAAAAATGGAAAAATTTTCTATCTGAATACCATCACCAAATGATGGATAGAAATGAAAATGGATAGTTATGAGTGTTGGGTTACTAATGGATATTTACGAGAATGTATACTTTTAAAAATAAAACAGATAAAACTATAGGAGGGAGTGAACATGAACACACTTATTGTAAACAATCGGGCTATTGATTATGAGGAATTATTAGATATCATTGCTCAATCGAACGGAATATATGAAAACACCTTGATTAAGCTGTTACAATGCAATCGCATCAGCTTAGAGTCACGATTAAAGACCTTAAAAAAGAATAAAATAATATCTAGAGGAAAATTAAATAAACACTTCTATTATGTTAATAACTATGACTTGAAACATATGAAAGATTTAGACTTGCAGTCAATGGTCGTTCAATATTTGGTTACAATTGGCTTGTATACCAATAAAATTCAAGTGAATGATTCCTTAGATAAGAATAAACAGCTCTATATTTCAGTATATGCCTCAGGTAAGTATAACTATAAAAATGATGAATCTATAAAAAAACTTGCAAATATGATAGTCAATCAATTAATTCATGAACAAGACAGAAAATATTTTGCCCATTTTATCGTCAACGAATTGACTAAATTCCCAATTAGAGTAGCTTCTTTTTCAGATATACTACAAGAAAAATATTATACAACCTCTTTAGAAACTGTTGATGTATTAGCTATTCCCACTAAAGAGTTTATTCCAGCAATACAATCTAACTTAGCAGATGTCTCGTTTAGAAACTCGGAAAATAACACCACTTATATCAGGGATGATATTTTGATTTACCTGAATGATTCTAACAAACTCTGTTACTTTGTGAAAGAAAATAATCAATATAAATTACAAGCAATTCCCTCTATAGTTGATTTCTTCTATTATTTAACCCTGAACAAAGGCTCTAAAGATACTATTTATCTTTCTAATGACAAAACAGAGTATGATAATGCAGATGACTTGTATTTTCAAAGTTATTTGAATAAAGAAAAGTATAATACTGTTCAATTAAAAAAAGATAAGCAAAAACCACAAACTTAATTGATTGTGGTTTTGCTTTTCTCTTTAAAAGAAGGTTGAAACAAGTGCTAGAATGGCTAAACCACCTTGTGTTAAAATAATCTTTTTATTACTTGTTAAACTACCATATAAAGCAACTAAAATTATATAAACTAATAATAATCGACTAATTTCAAGTGAAGCTGTTGAAGAAAATACGCTATACAGCAACCCTACACCAATTAGACCATTATATACCCCTTGATTTTTAAATAAAGTACTTACAGAATTTCTTTTCAATTCTTCTTTTGTCATATTAAAAACTCTACTCGTTGCACCTGATGTAGTTGCAAAAGTCTCTAGATACATGATATAGAAGAATTCCAAAGCAACAAATACGATTAAAACAGTTGAAATTATAGACATCTCTATTCCTCCTTTTCTGTGATAATTAATTCTGTTTTCTTCTCAGCATATTCTGACATTTTTCCAAATAAGTTTATTAATAGTGGATTTTGGTTATGTTTATCAATTGATTCTTGGTTTTTCCAATGTTCAATCATAACAAACTGATTTTTCTTTTCCACTGATTCATATAAATCATATAGCAAGCAGCCTTCTTCCAATCGTGTAGAAGCGATTAAAGGTACTATATCCGCTAAAAAATCTTCTCTTTTATCATTTTTTACATAAAAATTTGCTTGTATAATTTTCATTTTTCTCCCTCCCATCATTTAAATTCAGTGATTTTTTCAGCAGCCAATCGAACAGAAGTATATCCAGCTTCTTTCTCTTTTCCGATAGATAAAATCATTACTGGTACATATCTCTCTTTATCTAACCCAAAAGCTTCTGCTAACTGGTCAGACTCGAATCCTCCAATTGGATTCGTTTCATATCCATGTGCCCGAGCAATGAGCATGAATTGCATCGCAGCTAAACTTGAATCAATTTTTACTACATCATTCATCTGCTCTTTAGTAAAATTTTTGTAATATGGAATAATTGCAGCCAATTGTTGGTCTCTTACTTCAGCTGACATTTTACCTTCTTCAACTGCTTGGTTGTAAATATCTTCCCCTAATTCATAGCATTGCATGTCACCAAAAATCAAAACCATTGCTGAGGAAGTATCGTTTTGCTTTGTATTGAAACGAATTAATGGTTTTAGTTTAGATTTTTGTTCATCACTCTCAACAACGACAAAACGCCAAGGTTGCATATTCACTGATGATGGTGCAGTCGTTGCTTCTTGAATCATTTCAAGCATTTCTTCATGAGATATTTTTACTGTTTCATCATATCCACGAACAGACTTTCTTCCAAATGTAATTTCTGAAAAATCATTGTTTGCTAAATTTTTGGACATATTCTTTCCTCTTCCATTTCATATTTATAATTTTTAAAAACCAATTTATGCTATTACGCTTTTTATGGGTCTTCATTCTACTCATTTCTCTCTTTATTCGTAAAATCAACTACAATTTTCCCTTTCACACGTCCGTTGCTTATTTCTTTCATAGCAGTATTAATCTCTGAAATAGGATAAATCTTTTGAATAGAAATAGTCAATTTTTCCGACTCAACAAGCTCTGTAATTTTTTCGAGTTCTTGTCTATTAGACTGCGTTAAAAAAGAATGAAAAACAATATTCTTTTTTTTTGATAAGTGATACATTTTTGCAGTAAATGCTCGCAAAATCATTTGATAAAACCAATTCATGTTTGCTGATTTGGCATAAGATGGCGTAGGAATACTCGTGATAGAGGCAATTTTTCCTCCGGTTTTCACAACATCAAATGAATGCGTTAGTTCATCTCCGCCTCTCATGTCAAAAACAGCATCTACTGGAGGCAGCACTTCATAAAAATTTTCTTTATGATAGTCAATAAATTCAATACTTCCAAATTGTTGTAAAAAAGCTTGTCCTTCCTTACTTGCCGTCGTATAAACCTTTGCATCGGTTAAAAGAGCAAGTTGAATAGCTATGTGACCTACTCCACCTGACCCACCAAGAATTAAAATAGATTGTTTTTCCTTTAGTTGAAGCCAGTCAAACAATCCTTGATAGGCAGTTAATCCCGCAAGCGGAACTGAAGCTGATTCAACAAGAGAAAGATTTTTTGGTGCTTTCGCTATATCATTTTCACCAACAACAACGTATTCTTGGAAAGCCCCTGTCATCGGTGTTCTTCCATATACAGAATCACCTACTCTAAATTGTGTGATTTTTGAACCCACAGCTTCTATAACGCCTGAAAAATCATGCCCTAGTGTCAAGGGCATTGAATAACGCAAAACAAATTTTGTATCACCATTGCGAATTCTGTAATCAACTGGATTCAAACTTGCTGAATGAACTTTGATTATTATACTATTCTCAGACAGTACAGGTTTTTGTATTTCATTCAAAAAAAGTTGTTCTTGCTTTCCGTATTGCTTTATTTGATACGCAAACATATGTCCTCTCCTTTATTCGCCAAGCTAATTTCCTATATTTATTTCACTAATTTTGTTAATAAATTTAGGAGAGTATTTTCTTCTTCCTCATTCAATGGCGACATCATCGTTTTATTTGGATGACCAAATTCTCTTTCACAATGTTCCAGTTCTTTTGTTGCATTCTCTGTAATTCTAACAACAACTTCTCGATTATTATTTTTGTTTCTTTCACGTATAACATAATTTTTTTCTTCTAAAATCTTTAAATGTCTAGTGACCGCAGCACTATCTATTTTCAACTCATTCTGCAAGTTTGTTTGCGAACACTGTCCATTCTCTTTCAGAAACAACATTAATTCATAACGTGTAATACTAAATCCTGTTTCTTTTTCAAATTTAGTGGTCATTTCTTGATTGGCAAGTTTAAGTTGATAAAATAGTTTGCTAAGTTTTCTTAAATTCATCTATTACTCCTTTCATATGTGATTAATCAATAGTTGACCAATCAAATATAACTCATTTTCATTACTTTGAAAAGTAGTTTGCCTAAATTAACTCTAAAAATTTATTCGTTATTATCAAATAAAAAAGCACAATCTAATAAAATTGTGCTTCACCTAATTAAATGGGTTAAAATCTTCTAACTTTGCTTTAATATCTTCCTCTTCGATTCCTGCGTATCGCAAAGTTACTGCTTGGCTACTATGATTGAAAATCTTCATCAGAGTAACAATATCTCCTTTATTCTGTTGTAAAAAGAAGTAGGAAAATGGTTTTCTAAGTGTGTGAGTGCCAATATAATCTAAATCTAGATTGTCAGCAACTTTCTGTAGAATTTTATAATATTGATGACTGGCTAGTTGTCTACTACTATCTGTTGGACTTGGAAATAGCCACTCAGATTCACCATCATGCTCTGTATTAAGATAGTCAATAATGTTTGATGTTAAGGATTTTAGATGAAGAGTTCTTCTTTTCCCAGTTTTTATTTCAATAATTTCTGTTTGAGTCTTGTTTTTCACATCTTCTATTACTCGATATCATATAATGTTCTTAACTTTATCCTATGCCATAAAAAGGAGAATTTTTATGGCACAAATCAAACCATACAAAAAGCAAGATGGCACTATCAATTACATGTTTGACTACTATGTAGGTGTTAATCCTAAGAATGGGAAGAAACAGAAAACAACTAGAAGGGGGTTTAAAACAGAGGAAGAAGCTAGTTTAGCATTAGCGGAATTAAGTCTTTTGGTTGCAACTGAACAGTATGTACCTAAGAAACACCATACCTTTAATGAAATTTTCACACTATGGTATAAGCAGTATTGCAACTTAGTAAAGGAAAGTACTGCAGTTACAGCTTAATGTGAATTCAAGTATGCTATATTACCAAAATTTCAAGAAATGAGAATCCAAGACATTACTCCAATCTATTGTCAGCAAATAGTAAATGAATGGTATAAAGATAAACCAAAAAGAGCTAGTAGGTTTATTTACTATTTTAATAGAGTAATGGAACATGCTATGTTCTTAGAATTAATCTATCAAAACCCAATGGCTAATGTTAAAAAACCAGTAACCAATCTTAATTTAAATCAGTATGAAGAGTTTTCAAATTTTTTTACTAAAGAAGAATTAATCGAGTTTCTGAGATTTACAAAAGAAAAATTTGATTCTGAAAGATATGCCTTTTTTAGAACATTGGCATTTACTGGATTACGCAAAGGAGAAGCATTTGCTTTAACTTGGGAGGATATTAATTTTGACGAGAAGTATTTAGAAGTAACTAAAACAGTTGCTAAAGGAGACAGAAACAAAACCCTAATTCACCCACCGAAAACAAAGGCTGGTTTTAGAAGAATAAGCTTGGACGATACCACATTAGTAGCTTTAAAAACATAGCAGGAAAAACAAGCAATAAAATTTGATTTACCTAAGCTAAATCCTAAACAGATTATTTTTTCTAATTACAAAAATACTTATCTCGAATCAGGTATAACTAAAGAGTGGTTTTTAACAATTCAGAGATTGTATAGGAAAAAGACTGGTAAAGAAATCAAAACAATCACAATGCACGGTTTTAGGCACACACATGCAAGTTTATTATACAAAGCAAATATCCCAATTAAAGAAGCTCAAGAAAGACTTGGACATTCTAATGTGAAAACGACACTGAACATTTACACTCACTTATCCAAAGACCAAAGAGATAAAACAGCTAATCGTTTTGCTGAATTCATGAATGAAATATAACAAAATGCAAAATAAAAAACCCACTGATTATAGTGGGTTCGGGGTATTCAAAAGTTGCCTATTACTTGTTTTCTAGGGCTTTTGAGGCTTGTTCTGCAATTGCAGTGAAAGCTGCTGCATCATTAACTGCTAAGTCAGCCAACATTTTACGGTTCATTTCGTTTCCAGAAACTTTCATACCGTGGATTAGTTTGCTGTAGCTTAGGCCGTTCATACGAGCTGCTGCGTTAATACGAGCAATCCATAGTTTACGGAAGTTACGTTTTTTCTGACGACGGTCTCTGTATGCGTACATATGAGATTTCATCACTTGTTGTTTAGCTGTTTTAAATAATGTATGTTTTGAACCATAATAACCTTTAGCCAATTTCAATACTTTTTTACGACGTTGGCGTGTTACTGTTCCACCTTTTACACGTGGCATGGTAATTCCTCCTTATGAGAACTTTCGTCTCTTCTGTATTCGTTAGTTTGTAATTATTTCATTTGTGATAACTGTTGGCTGATACGTTTCATATCAGATGCAGATACCATAGATGGGCGACGTAATTGACGTCTTTGTTTCTTAGTTTTTCCGTGGAAACGGTGGCTAGTAAAAGCACTGTAGCGTTTCAGTCCGCCATTACCAGTTCTCTTAAAGCGTTTCGCTGAGGCACGGTGTGTTTTTTGTTTTGGCATTAGTCTTTCCTCCTAAATAAGTTACTTCTCTGTTTTTGGAGCCAGCATCAAGAACATGCTTCTGCCGTCCATACGTGGATGGGATTCGATTGTAGAAACATCTGAAAGTTCAGATGACAGACGATCTAGGACTTTTTGTCCGATTTCTTTATGAGTAATCGCACGTCCTCTAAAGCGAATAGAGGCTTTCACTTTATCGCCTTTTTCCAAGAACTTACGCGCATTACGCATCTTCGTTTGGAAATCATTCTCATCGATGGAAGGACTTAGTCGCACTTCTTTGATGTTGACCACTTTTTGGTTTTTACGAGCTTCACGTTCACGTTTTTGTTGTTCGAAACGGAATTTTCCGTAATCCATAATACGGGCTACTGGCGGGTTTGCATTTGGCGAAACTAATACAAGATCTTGATTCGTTGCTTCAGCTAGTTTTAAAGCTTCTGCTTTCGTTACAACTCCGACTTGTTCACCATTACTACCGATAACTCGAAGTTCACGAGCACGGATGCCGTCATTTACCATCATATCTTTAGCTATGGTCATACACCTCCATAATTTTTGAGAGAAAAGGGCAGAAAAAAATTGACGGGCACATAAAGTACCCGCCAACTCAGTTACAGTATTCCATACTGCAACAAACTTGTACATATCAAGCCCAAGGACACAATTATCGACTTAGGCGAGAAGCGGGTGCTTCTGCTTACATTTCTCAACTTTTATATTATATAATGGACTTCCGAAGATGTCAAATGTTTTTACAATTTTTTTCATCCTTAGACGATTTTACTACTCTTACAGTCTTTCTGCAAGAGTTTATTTATTATGATTTAATCTTGTTCCCCTAAAACACTTAAGGCAATATCACCTACTGCTTTTGCAGCAACTAAGAGAGCTTTTTCATTTAAATCAAATTTCGGATGGTGGTTCATGTAGTAGTCTTCTGTGTCTGGTTTACAACCCACATTAACAAATGATCCCGGTATTTTTAATAAGTATTGACCAAAGTCCTCTGCTCCATTTGAAGCAGGTCCCGCTACAACCTTATCCATGTAGTCGCCTACACCATATTTTTCTAAAACTGCAACAACTTTTTCTGTTTGCTCAGGATGGTTGTAAACAGGTGGATAGTCCCATAAGTATTCAAATTCTGTTTCAACGCCGAAACTTTCTTCCAAACCGCGAAGTAAATGTCTGATTTCCTTCTCGATTTGCTTACCGACTTCAACATCCATATAGCGCGCATCGCCACGAAGAATCAGGCTATCTTTAATGACGTTACTTGCGCCTACTCCTTCAAACGAACCTATCGTAACAACGGCCATATCGTAAGGATTAACACGGCGAGAAACAACCGTTTGTAAATTCATTACTAATGATGAGGCTGCAACAATAGCATCATTACTTAAATGCGGCATTGAACCATGACCGCCCTTACCTTTAATCTTAATTGATAAATCGCTACAGCCAGCAAATGCCCAGCCGCTTGTATAATTGATTTCACCAACGTCAAAATTTGGGAAGAAATGGATACCATAAATTTCGTCTAAGTCATCTAAGACACCTGACTCAGCAATACTCTTACCGCCGGATGGTGGTTCTTCTTCAGCATGTTGGTGGACAATCTTAACCGTTCCTGACCATTCACCCTTTAATTCAATCAAGCTATCCGCCAAAATCATTAAATAAGCCGTATGCCCATCATGGCCACAAGCATGCATCGCACCCGGATTTTTAGATGAAAAAGGCAAACCTGTTTCTTCTTCTATTGGAAGAGCATCAAAATCTGCTCGTAAACCAATTTTTTTACCTGGAGACTTTCCTTCAATCGTTACAACGATTCCAACACCATTCCCAACATTACGTTGAATATGGACATCTTTCCCTTCATAAAAAGCAGCAATCGTTTCTGCTGTTTGAAATTCGTGGTGAGAAATCTCCGCATTCTCATGAAAATGACGACGCAATGCAATCATTTCTTCTTCTCGCTCAGTCAAGCGTTTCATTAATTTATCTCGTAACACCTTATTCACCTCTCTATTAAGAAAAACCCCTTTTAAATGAGGGGTTTTTCTTATTAGCGTCTATTTTATTTGAAATTTCTAATTTCGTCCACAACAGATTCTAAATATTCAGCTTTTGATAGAGTATTCATGTCTTTTGAACCATAACGACGAACAGTTACTGTATTTTCTTCTACTTCTTTATCACCAATAACGATTTGGTATGGAATTTTTTGCGTTTGTGATGCACGAATCTTATATCCCATTTTTTCGTTACGATCATCAACCTCTACTCGCATGCCTAGACGCGCCATTTCAGCTTTCAATTCATAAGCTTTATCAGCATGAAGATCTAAGTTAACCGGAATGATTGTTGCTTGAACAGGAGCCAACCATGTTGGGAAAGCACCCTTGTATTCTTCAATCAAGTAAGCTACAAAACGTTCCATTGTTGAAATAACCCCACGGTGGATAACAACGGGACGGTGGTTATTTTCACCATCTTCGCCAACATAAGTTAAATCGAAGCGTTCTGGTAATAGGAAGTCTAATTGAATTGTCGACATTGTTTCTTCAAGGCCGATAGCAGTCTTGAATTGAACGTCTAATTTAGGACCGTAGAAGGCTGCTTCGCCTACTGCTTCAAAATACTCCAGTCCCATTTCATCCATAGCTTCTTTTAACATGCTCTCTGCTTTGTTCCACATGTCATCATCGTCAAAGTATTTTTCTTTGTCTTCAGGATCGCGGTAGCTCAAGCGGAAGCGATAGTCTGTAATACTGAAGTCTTTGTAAACTTCTAATGTTAATTCAAGTGTGCGTTTAAATTCTTCCTTGATTTGATCAGGGCGAACAAAAACGTGAGCATCATTCAATGTCATTTCACGCACACGTTGTAAACCAGACAATGCGCCTGATTTTTCATAACGGTGCATCATACCTAGTTCAGCAATTCGAATTGGCAATTCGCGGTAGCTGTGAACATCATTTTTATAAACCATCATATGGTGTGGGCAGTTCATTGGGCGTAGCACTAGCATTTCGCCGTCACCCATATCCATTGGTGGGAACATATCTTCATGGTAGTGATCCCAGTGACCAGATGTTTTATATAAATCAACATTCGCCATAATTGGTGTGTAAACGTGTTGGTAACCTAAGCTCACTTCTTTATCGACAATATAACGTTCTAATGTACGACGAATCGTTGCCCCTTTTGGTAACCAGAATGGCAAGCCTGATCCTACTTCTGGCGAAATCATAAACAAGTCAAGCTCTTTACCTAATTTACGGTGGTCACGGGCTTTAGCTTCTTCACGCATTTTCAAGAACTCAGCTAACGCTTTTTTATCAAAGAATGCTGTTCCGTATACACGTTGCATCATTTTGTTGTCTGAGTTTCCACGCCAGTATGCACCAGCTAATGATAGTAATTTAAAGATTTGGATTTTCCCTGTCGACGGAACATGAACACCACGACACAGGTCGGTAAAGTCTTCTTGAGTATAAACAGTAATGACTTCATCTTCAGGCAAAGCTGTAATTAATTCAACTTTATAAGGATCTGCTTTAAATAAATCAAGTGCTTCTTGACGACTCACTTCTCTGCGAACAATTGGGTAATTTTCGCGGATAATCTTTTTCATTTCCTCTTCAACTAACGGTAACTGTTCTTCAGTTAATTGCTCAGCCATATCAGTGTCATAGTAGAACCCAGTTTCAATTGCTGGACCTACGCCAAAGTGGATACCTGGGAACAGACGTGTTAGGGCATGGGCCATCAAGTGAGCTGTTGAGTGGCGCAAAATACCAAGCGCATCTTCATGGTCAGCTGTCACAATTTCAAGTGCCCCATCTTCTTCAATTGCGCGTGTGTAATCAATCAATTCGCCATTTAATTTACCAGCCAAAGCTTTTTTAGCTAAGCTATTACTAATGCTTTTTGCGACTTCTTCAACAGTCACACCTTGTTCAAATGACTTTACATTGCCATCTGGAAAAGTAATTTTAATTTCTGCCATCTTAATTCCTCCATTTTTTTATTGAATGAGTGTTTAATTTGGGACCAAAAAACAAAAAAGCCCCATTTCTAAGTGCATTGACACCTAGAAATGGGACGCTTCAAATTTAACGTGGTTCCACCCAAATTCAGTTACCGCCAATTAGGCTGATAACTCTTTAGACGCTATAACGGGCGTGCCCGGCCTTTCCTACTCAATTCAGAAAGTCTTCTCGAAAGTGGTCCAATCCAAAGCTTATTGAGATGTTTCACCAAGCCATCTCTCTCTACAAATAACACTTTAGTTGTGTGTCTTTCTCAACGATTTTTATTATGATCTGACCATATTAAACCACTATCTTTTTTAAAAAGCAAGTTTATTTTTATATTAAGATTCCAAGCGGCGGTTTTTACCCGTCATAGTAACTTGCTGAGACAAGTATTTCACCCGTTCCATTAAGCGTTTTGCCTTAATCGGTTCATCTTCACCACGGTTCCCGATTCGTAAATGGTGTTCCAATTCTTCAAAGGTTAAATTCGAAGAAAAGAAAGTCGGTAATTTTTCTTGCATACGGTGCTGCAGAATAACACCTAACACTTCATCACGAATCCAAGTTGAATTGACTTCAGCGCCAATATCATCCAGCATCAATATTTCGCTGTTCTTAATAATCGTTAGTTTCTCCTGAACGGTTTGATCAGCGATTGAGGCCTTCATCTCTTGAGTAAAGGTTGGGTAATGCATTAAGGTCGTTAAATGCCCATGCAAGGATAATTCGTAGGCAATTGCCCCAAGTAGATAGGTTTTTCCAACACCAAATGGTCCGTGTAAATAAAGAGCTTGGTGGTGGTCTTTAGGATTTTCATGATAGGCTTCAACGAAATTAAAAGCTAATTCCAAAACTTCCATTCTATCAGAAGTCTGTAAAAACTTCTCCATGGTGGCAGAACGCGCGTCCTTAGAGATATTAATCGAGTTAATACGACTGCGCAATTCTTTCTCACGTTCCTTACGTATCGTATCTGGACTTGGTTTATAAACCACATCAATATAGCCCGCATTAATCGCAAGTTCAGGGATATAACCAGGATTTTGCCCGTCTTCCCCTCTTGCTAACTTTCTTTTTTCTTGAACAAATTCATGCAATTTTGAGTAACTATTGGTTACCATTGCTTGCGATAATTGGTCTTCATGTTTAGACAAAAAGAGTTGAACATCGGAGTCGGCAAGAATGGATTGAACCATTTGTTCAAATTTTTCACTGTTACCGGGACGGTTCATATAATTTCGAAATCCTTTTCCCACATGATCCATCATGAATCCCCTGCCTTTCCACTATTTCTAAATTTCTTCAATCGTTCATTAAATTTCTTCTGAACGTCTTCTGGTAATAATTCTTCCGTAACAGGACCTTGATTGTCTTTGGCCCAATCAGGTAATTTCTCAACCTTTCGAACCACATTTTTACCGTAGTAACGGGCTGAGCGATTTTCTTCTCGTTTTTCTGCAGCAGCTTTTTTCTGACCTACAAACTGTTTGGTTTTTTCAATAGCTTGCTCAGGTTTAGTCACATTAGACTGTGTCCAGTCATTGGCAATCGCCTCAACGATATTTTTCACCAAAGTCGGGTGCTTTTGAATGACTAAGGAATAATAAATAAGCATATTCAAAACAGCTGGCTCTAATTTGTGGTCTGCTAGTAAGACAGACACTAATTTCTTCTCAGCAGACGTAACAGTTCCATTTTTTTGCTTCTTTATCCCGTTAATAAAAGCCATCGGTGTCATGCGTTCGCTTTGGAGAACTAACGCGATTTCCGCCGGTGTATAACCCGCTTGTGTTAATTCTTTTTTGCGGTCATCAGCTTTCTGGCTCTGTTTCTCAATCGTTGACATCACCTTATCTTGCAGTGGCATAGCAGGATGAACAGGCTGGTCTCTCGCATCTAAAACACTTTTTTCGAGTTCTCTTAAGTTAATGTGACCTGTTTCCAAGTTAGCTGCACGAAGTAAGTGGTTCGCCATTGCCATTTCATCCAGACCATACATGTGGTGATAAACGACTATGGCAGATTGAACCTCGTCTGTTAAAGCGTCCTGGTTAAAAAATTCCTTTTGTAAGAATTGCTTTAACAATTGAAAATCAAATGTCGCTGTACTTAGTTTAGGTGATTGGCCATTTTTAGCTTGTAGATAAGCCTGCCCTTGTGGCAATACTTGAGCTTTATTGCTATAAGCTTGACTCGATAAATCATAGACATCTAAAAATGACTTCGTAATCTTTTGAAAATGTGCTTGATCAACGAGTGGATAAGTAAACTTTTCTTGTAGTAATCGTAGTTTGTTCTCTCCCACATATTCCATTAACAATAGACGCATTAAATCATCTTCAAAAAATTGCTTACTCGTCAGAGGTGGGCATGGTTCATAAAGATAATGCTTATCGCCCTCTTTTTTAAGATAGGTATTTAATAATCCAATGGCTTCCAAACGAACCCGAGCCTGATAAAGCTCTGGAATACCTAGCCCTAATGTGCTCAACAAATCAGCATGAAGGCGGTCTTCACTCTTATAAAGGCCACCCGCCACTTCGGCTAACAACAGCATATATAAACTATAAGCATGAGGCCCGATAATAGGTTGATATAAGAATGTGACTATCGTTTTATCACTATCAGAAATAAAGGCAGTTTGGCGAACCGTCAATGGGTCTTTTGGGCTTAATTCTTTCCAAGGATAAGTCATGGTTAAGAATCCTCTCCATCTTGCCCTGATGCTGGGGCATCCGCTTCACGAGGTTCTTTCTTTTCCAATTTTTTCAGCTCATCTAAAAAGGTTTGACGGTCTGAAAATTGGCGGTAAACACTGGCGAATCGAATGTAAGCAACATCGTCAATTTTTACCAATTCATCCATCACATACTTGCCAATCTCTAGAGATGAAATTTCATTCTCACCTTGTGAGCGGATTTCTTTTTCAACGGTATTGACTAAGTCTTCTAATTGTTCCAGTGCAATTGGGCGTTTCTCACACGACCGCACGAGACCACGTAACAATTTTTCACGGCTAAATTCTTCACGTGTGCCGTTCTTTTTAATAACCAATAATGGTGATTGTTCAATTCGTTCAAATGTTGTAAAACGATGGTGGCAACTCTCACATTCACGTCTGCGACGAATCGAGTTATTATCATCGATGGGGCGGCTGTCCACAACCCGACTTCCATTATAATGACATTTTGGACATTGCATCTTCTTAACCCCTTTCTAGTCTTCTTTATTACGGCAATTATACCATATTTATCAAGAGCTCGGGCTAGTTTTCAACAGCTCTTTTAGCTAGCCATTGATCAACTTGTAAGTAGGTTTCTGCCAAATCGCCACTATTATCAATGACAATATCTGCTTTTTCTTTTTTTATCTCTATCGATAGTTGGCTGTTCATGCGGTCAATGGCTTGAGCTTTGGTTAAGTCATCACGTTGCATCAAACGCTGACACTGTAACTCCTTTGGCGTATAAACAACCATAATAGCGTCACATAGAGGCTCGTAGCCTGCTTCAAATAAGAGCGGAATATCTAATACTAATAAATCAACGCCATTTTGACGATGAAAATCAATTTGATCACGCATCCATTGGCGGATATACCCGTCCAATAAGCCATCGAGGGCTGCTCTTTTTTCAGAATCTGAAAAAATAAGGCTGCCTAATTTTTTTCGATTTAAACTGCCATCCTCCAACAACACGTCTGGACCAAAATAGTCAGCAATGGCCTGTAAGCCAGGACTACCTATTTCAACCACTTGGCGAGCTCCTATATCAGCATCTACAAGGGCTATTCCTTTAGAGGCTAAGTAGCGCGATACGCTTGATTTCCCAGTTGCGATACAGCCTGTCAAACCAAGTACAAACATTTACTTGTCCCCCTCTTGTTCACTAGCGTAATACTGGCAGTTGGGACAAAAATGAGTGCCTCTTTGGCCGACTTTTATTTTTTCAATTGGCGTGCCGCAACGTGGACAAGCTTGATTCTTTTTCCCATAAACATTTAAATAAATTTGGAAATGCCCTTCTTCACCAAAGCTGTTTTTATAGGTTCGGATGGTCGAACCGCCTGCTGAAACAGCCCGGCCAATAACCGCTATAATAGCTTGATGAAGTTGCCGACTTTCTGTTTCATTCAACTCGTTGGCTGGTTTTTGAGGATTAACACCTGCTTCAAATAACGATTCATCCGCATAAATATTGCCGACACCTGCCACCACGTGCTGGTCTAAAATAACCGTTTTAATGGCACGACTAGTACGAGATAAGCGCTGTTTAAAATCTGAAAAACGGAAACTTTCTGCTGTTGGTTCTGGACCTAATTTTTTAAAGGGTTCGTAATCATCTTGCTTATCAATGGGTACAAGTGAAAAACGACCAAATTTCCTCACATCAAGGTAACGCAAATCCCTGCCGTCACTTAGATGAAAAACCACATGGGTATGCTTTTTATAGTCTTCCTTACTGTCAACGACTTCGTATTTGCCTTCCATTCTCAAATGAGAAACCATAGCCCAGTTATCCAATAGGAAAATCAAATATTTGCCTCGTCTCTCAACCGTATGAATGGTTTCACCAGCTAATACGTCTTTAAATTTTTCAGATGAAAATGGTGGTGTAATCATGCGACTCCAAAAGACATCCACATGACTAATCGTCGAATGGGCAATCGTTTGATTTAATCCTCTGCGAACAACTTCTACTTCTGGAAGTTCTGGCATACTTATCTTCTCCTTATAAGAACAGAAAAGAAAACAGGCACGCCTATTTTCCTTTCTGAATGATTATTTATTTTGCTTCGTACCAGCTATCACCGTAATTACTATCGACAATTAGCGGCACACTTAATTCAACCGCATGCTCCATCACTTGCGGGACAAGCTCTTCTAAAATAGCCACTTCTTCTTCAGGGCATTCAAAGATTAACTCATCGTGTACTTGTAGGAGCATTTTTGCTTGTAAGCCACGTTTTTCAATCTCATCTTCCATACGAATCATTGCCACTTTAATAATATCGGCTGCTGATCCTTGAATAGGCGAGTTAATCGCAGTTCGTTCTGCGAATGAGCGTAAGTTGAAGTTACTACTCGTAATGTCGGGTAAGTAACGTCTGCGGTGGAAGAGTGTTTCCACAAATCCTTTTTCCTTAGCTTCTTCAACAATATCAGCCATAAATTGTTGGATGCCTGGGTATTTCTCAAAGTAACGGTCAATAAACTCTTTAGCCTGTTTACGTGTAATATTCAAGTTTTGTGACAGTCCATAATCACTAATCCCATAAACGATTCCAAAGTTTACAGCTTTTGCTTGGCGGCGAATATTGCTGTCGACATCCGCTTCATTTTCGATACCAAAGACACGCATAGCAGTTGAGGTATGGATATCTTGATTTTCAACGAAGGCTTCCTTCATATGAACATCACCTGAGATATGAGCCAATACGCGCAATTCGATTTGAGAATAGTCAGATGCAAAAATCTTCCACCCTTCTTTTTCAGCCACAAAGGCTTGGCGAATCTTACGCCCCTCTTCCATGCGAATCGGAATATTCTGCAAGTTAGGATCCGTTGAACTTAACCGTCCAGTTTGGGTTAATGTTTGCACATAACGTGTATGTACCTTACCTGTTTCAGCTTTAATAAACTTCAATAACCCTTCCACATAAGTCGATTGTAGTTTAGCTAACTGGCGATAATCTAATATCATTTGAGCGATAGGCGCTGTCGCACTTAATTTTTCTAACACATCAACGGCTGTTGAAAAACCTGTCTTCGTTTTCTTAATTGGTGTCAGTCCCATTTTTTCAAATAAAATAACACTTAACTGCTTTGGTGAATTGACGTTAAAGGGTTCGCCAGCCTCTTCATAGATTGCTTCTTCCATTTCATCTAATCGTTTAGAGAATTCTACTTTCATTTTCTCCAATTTCTCTGGCTCTACCTTAATTCCTCTTAATTCCATTTTGGCTAAAATTTTAGCAAGTGGTAATTCCATATCAAAATAAAGGTCATGCTGATTGTTTTTTTCTAGTTCGATTTGTAGCGGTTCTTCTAGTTTCAAGATAGCTTGAACTTTTCGAGCTAAATGCTCAAACAAAACCGATTCATCTTCAGGTACAGCTAACTTAGCACCCTTACCATAAATCGTTTCATCAAAAGAAACATCCGTATAGTTATACTCTTGAGCAACAGCTGCAATATCACTGCCACTATCATTGGTATTAATAATGTACGACGCTAATAAAACATCAAACGATACGCCCCTTAAGCTAATACCGCCATAGTGTAACATCGCTATCGTTCGTTTGGCATCATAAACAAGTTTCTCTTTACTATCATCTGCCGCCCATTTTTTAAAGGCTTCTGATTCTAAAATGTGTTCGATTGGCGCGACATATAAATGATTGGCATCTCCCCAAGCCACACCTATCATTTTGCCGTAGTGGTAATTGTCGTCTAGCATTTCAACATAAAGACCCATTTTATCGCTAAAATGTTTATCTGTAATGTCTTCCACACGTTCATAATGGATGTCTTTAAAGGCTTCAGACTGGTCTTCTTCTGAATGACCGAGATTGTCTAAGAAACTATTGAAGTTCATTTCACGGTAAAAGGCTACTAGTTTCTCATGATCTTTCTCACTAAGCGCTAGTTCTTCAAGGTCCATTTCAACCGGTGTAGTGACATCAATGGTTGCCAATTGCTTAGATAAGAAGGCGTTGTCCTTATCTTCAATAAGGTTTTCCTTCATTTTACTTTTTTTCATATCATCAATATGGTCATAAAGGTTTTCAACTGAGCCGTATTCATGGATTAATTTAAGGGCTGTTTTTTCGCCAACTTTTCTAACACCTGGATAATTATCCGATGTATCGCCCATCAAGCCTTTTAGATCAATGATTTGAAGGGGCTCAATTCCCATTTCCTCTCGAATAGAAGCTGGTGTATAAGCCTTTAATTCAGAAACTCCTTTAACCGTAATATCCACTCGCGTTTGGTCTGAAGCTAATTGAGTCAAATCTTTATCACCAGTTATAATAACAACATCAAAGCCTTGCTTTTCTGCTTGCCTTGCGTAAGTTCCGATAATATCATCAGCCTCGTAATTAACCAATTCATAGGTTTTACTTCCTAGTGCATCAATTAATACTTTAAAATAAGGCCATTGCTCAGCCAATTCTGACGGCATCGATTGACGGCCACCCTTGTATTCTTTGTAAGCTTCTGTACGGAAAGTTGTTTTCCCTGCATCAAATGCAACCAACATATGTGTTGGATTTTCTGTTTCTAACAATTTATCTAAAAAGCGATTAAAAGCAAATAAGGCATTGGTATGCAAGCCATTTTGATTTTTAAAACGATTTAAATCTAATAAACCGTAGAACGATCGAAAAGCCAAACTGCTTCCGTCTAATAATAATAATTTCTTTTTTTCTGCCATCTGTTTAAAACCAACTTTCTCATTTTTATTCAATGGTTTCCGGATGTGAAACAATCAGTTTTTCCGGTGTCTCAACAATTAATTCAGCTTCCAACAAGCGATCACCTGAAAGTGAATTTCCTTCTACCGCAATCGTCACTTGCTCTCTTCGTTCATCTACCCGTTTTACTTCAAACTCAAAGGTAATCGTTGTACTATGGTGGATGGGTTCTAATATATCGAGTGAGACATCAACCACATTTGAACCTGGTCCTGGAAGATGTTTGGAAACATTACTTGTTAAAATTCCAATAATCAAGACAGCTGGCACAATTGGTTTTTTATATTTTGTCAATTGCGTGTAATCATATTGAAGATAGAGCGGATTGTTGTCATTTGTCAATCCTAGATAGAGTAAAATATCTTTCAATTCAATGACTTCCGTTACACTCAGTGAATCCCCTTCTTCAATCTCATCAATCGTTTTACCGATTTTAATATCCTCCAACGCCATAGCTATCGTTCCTTTCTGCACACTTATGATTATCTTTATTTTAGCAAACTCTAACCGACTTATCTATCACAAGCGATTCTACCAGCCTGTTTAATAAGAAAAGCGGACAAGTCCGCCTTGACCTATGAAAAGAATAGGAAATTTGACCCTGAATTTTCAGGAGACTTCACGCTTCAGCGGGTTAGTCGAATGATATGCGTTAGCGAGCAGCGAAGCGCGCAATGGGGCAAATTTATCTTTTTTTCACTAGGTCAGGACTTGGGAGCTAGACATTGATGGCTGAACTTATAATCCCCTAGTCTACAAAAAAAGACGGGATTTCTCCCGTCTTTTAGTATCAGTTAGTTTGTACGTCTCACACTGTGGCTTAGTAGCTCTTCATATGACGCAGCGAATTTTTGAATATCGCCGGCACCCATGAAAATCACCACTGCACCTTTATAGGCTAATAATGGTGACATATTGTCAATAACAAGAATTTCGGCCCCTTTTTCTACTTTTCCAGCTAGATCAAGGATAGAAACATCTCCTTTTTGCTCACGAGCAGAAGAGAAAATGTCGCATAAGAATACGGCATCGGCCTCATTCAAGGCTTCCCCAAATTCACTCATCAATGCCACTGTACGCGTAAAGGTATGTGGCTGGAATACGGCAATAATATCACGTTGTGGATATTTTTGCTTAGCTGCATCCAGAGTTGCTTTAATTTCTTGTGGATGATGGGCATAGTCGTCAATGATGACCATATCTTCCACAACTTTTTCAGTAAAGCGACGTTTCACACCTGTAAAGGTTGTTAATTGGGCTTGAACAGCTTCTTTGTCTAATCCTTCTAAATAACAGAACGTAATCACTGCTAAAGAATTCAAGATATTATGGTCGCCAAATGATGGAATACTAAAACGGCCATAGTATGCGCCTTTAATAGTTACATCGAAAATAGATCCTGCTGTTGTTTTTTCAACATTCGTTACCACAACATCATTGTCGCTGTTAAACCCATAAAACATAACCGGATAATCTGGATTAAAATGGCGGATATACAAATCATCTCCGCATGCAATAATCCCTTTTTTCACTTGAGAAGCAAATTCTTCAAAAGCTGAAAAAACATCTTTAATATCGGTATAATAATCAGGATGGTCGAAATCAATATTCGTTACAATTGCATAATCAGGAGAATATGCTAAAAAGTGACGACGGTATTCACATGCTTCCAATACAAAAAAATCTGCATCTTCACGGCCGTAGCCCGTTCCATCACCAATTAAGTATGATGTGGGTTTAATGCCACCTAAAACATGTGATAATAAGCCTGTTGTTGATGTTTTTCCATGTGATCCTGTAATGGCAATACTTGTATAGTCATTAATAAATTCGCCAATAAAATTGTGATAGCGAATGACTTCAAGACCAAGCTCTTTTGCTCGGACAATTTCTTCATGATCATCTGAGAAGGCATTTCCTGCAATAACAGTTAGCCCTTCTTTAATATTGTCGGCTCCAAACGGATAAATGGTGATGTTCGCTTCATCGAGACCCTTTTGAGTAAAAAAGTAAGTTTCAACGTCTGACCCTTGCACTTGGTAACCTTTACCATGAAGAATCAAGGCTAATGCACTCATACCCGATCCTTTAATCCCCACAAAGTGATAAATTCGTTCATTATTCATTATATTCCTCCACTAACTCGAAACACTTGCCTCTTTAAAATAACACGACAAGAAACTTATATACGTAAATTTATAAAAAAACACACCTCGAAAGTATACCACTTTCACTAAAAAAAACAAGTCAACTGCTTTGTGGATGACTCTTATTCAAAAAACGAATGAAAGCCACTATGATTCGGTTTAGCTGGACGAGCATTATTTGCTAGGGCTTGATTAGCTAAGCCTTCTTCTTCCATAATTCCTAAAAGCGAGCGATTGAGCGCTTTTTTGGCTTTATTTGGTAATTCAGCTTCAACCTCTTCTTGAACGAGAGGTTTGCTTATTTGAGGTGGTTGTCCTGCTTGTTTCGGATTTAAATCAACCAAGATTAAATCTTCATCAGCTACTTGAAGTTCTTTTTTTAGACGTGAATAATCTTGTTTATCATCGGTTTCGGTACGGTAAGTTAAACTATTCCAAAGGGAAGGAACTTCGGTTGGCTTAAACGGTCGACGACTCTTATAAAGCGAAAATGATGTTGCACTAGCCTGTGTTCGTTTTTCCTTTTCGAAGCGTTTTTTTTCTTCGACAAAATAGTCTTTTTGGACAACTTTTTCTTCTTCCTTTTGCTCAAAAAGATGGTCATTAAAGCTGTCTTTTGACTGACGGAGGAAAGGTATAGTCGGTGTTGCATCCAACATACTCTCCGCTATAAAGGAATCAGCTTGTTTTGTTTCCTTAACCTCTTTATTTTGGTCATTATCTGTTTGTGTGATTAAATAATTAGGAAATGCTTTACGCTGCAAAGGATTTGAGCGTTTTTCCTCATCAAAGTGATTGCGTACCATGGAAGCAACACCCCTTTCTTCTGTTTAGATTATAAGTCGAAAAATGCTTTTCCAGTTTCTGCTTGCTCATCTAGCACTAGAATTCCTTTTTTACCTGTCGGATTTTCTACACCTAGCTCTTTAGCCGAACAAATCATACCATTACTCTTCACGCCACGTAGTTCACCAGGCCAAATAATTAAACCGTCATTCATAACAGCACCAGGCTTAGCAACAACGACTTTTTGACCTTTACGAATATTAGCTGCGCCGCAGACAATTTGTAATACTTCGCCATTATCAACTTCTGTTTGTGTTATTGATAAATGGTCAGAATCTTCGTGAGGCACACATTCGGTTACATAACCGACTACAAATTTAGCTGAACGGTCTACAGTAATCTGATCGTCAAAACCAGCTTTTTTAATCACTTGATTAACTGCTGCTTCTTGTTCTTCTGACAAGATTACTTGTCCATTGCCAGTTGGCGTAAAGTGCTCTGAAATACTAAATACATTGAAACTCACTGTTTCATTTGTCTCTGTATTGAAAATACGCGTTACTGATCCTTTTGATTCAGTTGATAAATCGTAGCGCGAAATATCCCCTTTTGTTAATGCTAAAACGTCCCAACCAACTTGGGCATTATAAAAACTCAACCACATGTTACTGACTCCTTCATTGATTCATTATTTTGATAGTTTTTGATTAATTTCCGTTAAAAAGGCTTCGATTTCTTCTTGGGTTTTGCGGTCAGCGGAAATAAAATCGCCAACTTTTTCGTTTTGGTGGTAAACCACAAAACTAGGAATCCCCATTACTCCTAATTCTTGAGCGAAGTCCATAAATTGATCACGGTCTACTTCAACAATAGTGAAGTCTGGAAAATGTGCTTCAATCGATGGGATAAATGGCTTAATGTACGTACAATCGCCACACCATGTTGTTGTAAACATAAACACTGTACGCTCACTTGCTTTTAACTGGTTTAATTGGTCTATTGTTGTTAAAATTTCCATTTCAGTCGCCCCTTTTCTAGTTTCTTTCCATAATTGTTTCGTAAGTGCTCTTGTCTAATGACTTGGCAACTTGAATCACCATTTCTTTAGCAGCATCATAGTCATCAATGTGGAACATGGTTTGATGAGTGTGGATATAACGCGCACAAACACCAATAACGGCACTCGGTACACCATTGTTCATTTGATGAGCAGCACCTGCATCTGTACCGCCTTTTGATACAAAGTATTGGTAAGGAATTTTGTGTGTTTCTGCCGTATCAAGTAAGAATTCACGCATACCACGCAACGTAATCATACCTGGGTCTTGTAGACGTAATAAGAATCCTTCACCTAAATGGCCAAAGGTATTGGTTTTTGTTTGTAAATCGTTGGCAGGTGAACAGTCAACAGCAAAGAATAAATCAGGTTTCAACATATTAACAGCACCTTTTGTTCCGCGTAGGCCAACTTCTTCTTGAACGTTACCACCTGCAATAAAGGTGTTTGGCAATTCTTCATTTTTTAAAGCTTCCAGAGCTTCAATAATAACCGTATTTCCGTAACGGTTATCCCAAGCTTTTGAAATGATTTTCTTTTTATTTGCAGTCCAAATGGTTTCGACTTCAGGAACAATCGCATCTCCTGGGCGAACGCCAAATGACATGGCTTCGTCAAAGCTATCAAAACCAGCATCAAATAAAATGTCTTCCACTTTCACATCAGCTTGTCCAGCACCACCTCTTAATAGGTGTGGGGGTACAGATGATGAAATAACGGGAATATCTGCTTCTCGTGTTTGTAGTGTAAAGCGTTGCGCCGATACCACATAAGGGTTCCAACCGCCCAAGGGTACTACTTTTATCATACCGTTTGCTGTAATTTGAGAAACCATGAAGCCCACTTCATCCATATGTGCAGCTACCATGATACGGGGTGCGTCTGCTTGTTTACTTTCGCGGACACCAAAAATGCCACCTAGTCCGTCTGTTTGGATGTAATCAACTAGCGGTGTCATTTTTTCACGCATATAATTGCGAACGCGGCTCTCATTGCCACTTGTTCCTTGTATTTCAGTGAGTTCTTTAATTAATTGAAATGTCTTGTCATTCATGAATGCATAGGAAAGACGTCACTTTCTCGTCTTTCTTCCTCCTCTATTTTTGACTTTATAACTAATCTCTTAACCATTATACAGAAAGAGCCATAAACCGGCAATAAGTCCACTTTAGTCTTTATCTGGTCATGGTAGAATAATCCCCCGCCTTTGTGCTATACTGAGTAAAGAAACGACCTAGCGGGAGGTAATCATCATGCTATTTGAAAAACGCTCTTTTTATGATAAGAATAAAGAATCCATTCTAGCTGGCGTCCTATTTGGATCAGGCCTAGTTATTGGATCGACATTAACGGCACTCTTTTTAAACCGTAATAAAAAAGTAAATGGCGACCACATTTTAGACAATGTCAAAAAAATGTTTTTAGCTGAAGGACCAATCGAAGGGTCATGGATTGAACTTCATCCTGTGCCACTAACGCGTTTTTCATCAGAAACAGACGTATACTACGGCGGTATTTCCAGAAAAGAAAACGGCGAATTGATTCAATACGAATTTATCGCTGATGCCTACACAGGTACAGTTTTAGATATTTATAAGCTGTAAAAGATTGAGCGCTATGCTCAGTCTTTATTTTTTGCTCTGAATTTTGCGTGGCATGCAAGATACAGCTCAATTTTTGGATCTGTATCGACCATTTGCCCATATAAGAAAAGCGGACAAGTCCGCCTTGGCCTATGAAAAAATAGGAAATTTGACCCTGAATGAGCAGCGAAGCGCGCAATGGGGCAAATTTATCTTTTTTTCAGTAGGCCAGGACTTGGGAGCTAGACATTGATGGCTGAACTTATAATCCCCTAGTCTATAAAAAGCCAACTGATCAAACAGACCCGTTGGCTTTTTGAATGTTTTTTAAATTAATCTTTAAATTGCGCTTCAACTCGGTAAATCGGTTGCCCTTTTGCAGCAAATTTTTCTTCATACTCAGTTCGAACATTACCTTCATAGTCTGAGGCATGTAGATCAAGCCAAACTTGATTTAAAACCATACCATATTGCGAGAATGAACCAAGCGAATATTCAAATAAACCTTGATTGTCCGTTTTAAAATGAACCTCACCGTTTGCTTTCAAAATAGTTTGGTAATTTTCTAAAAATGAACGGTACGTTAGTCTTCTTTTTTCATGCTTGTATTTTGGCCATGGATCAGAGAAGTTTAAGTAAACGCGGTCTACTTCACCAGCTTCAAAATAATCTGAAATCAAGCCACCATCTGTATTTAATAATTTCACATTAGGTAATTCAGATTCTAAAATTTTATCTAGAGCCATAACAGCAACACTGGTTTGGCGCTCGATCCCGATGTAGTTAATATCTGGGTTTTGCTTAGCCATACCCACAATAAATTGGCCCTTACCAGATCCCACTTCAATATGAATCGGTTGGTTCTTTTCAAAATGGTCATTCCATTTTCCTTTTAATGCTTCTGGATTAGTCACAACATAATTGGTATGTTCAGCTAATTTATCAGCTGCCCATGGTTTATTTCTTACTCTCATTCTTTTTTCCTCCGTTCATTCAAATAGCCCCAGCCAAACAGCTGTGGGCTATTTGTCTTGCTGGTGAAGGCGGTCTTCATAGGCTTCCTTCAAAAACAAGATTTGTCCATTCATTTTAATATTTTCGCCAGCTGAGTGGTATCGTTTAATCAAAATTAAGCGATTCATCATGCTGTACCATTCAATACTATTTTTTAATTCTTCCGGTTGCAGTAAACCATAGCGTTTCAGCCAGTCATACCATTGATCAGGATTAACATACTTCACTAAAATCATGGCTAAATCAGACATCGGATCAGCAATTTTCACCATTTCCCAATCCACTAAATACAAGCGACTGTCATTCGTTAAAATGAAGTTCTTACGATTCAAATCACCGTGACAAACAGCATACTTAGCCCCTTTAATGATAGGCAGACTCTCCTCTAAATAAGTAGCTACCATCGTTAAAAAGCTATTGGTCCGCAATTCCTCATCCAAATCAGCCAAGTAATCCATCATAAACATTTCTGGATCATACACTTGTCCTTTTACCTTACGGAGCATATTGAGTAAATGGTCAGAATAATGGATTTTCTTAAGCAAAGAAAGAATCTCTTCCGATTGCATCTCGTCCCCATTTAAAACACGGCCATTCAACCATTCTTGAGCTGTCAGAACATCACCGTTACCGATTCGTTTCGTCCAAATCAGACGCGGTGTAATACCTTCAACCGAGAGCGCAGCTAAAAAAGGTGACGAATTGCGTTTCAAGAAGACCTTCTCTTCCGCTCGTACCCCCATATAAGCATGCCCTGTATCTCCTCCAATGGGATGAAGTTTCCACCCCGAATCCATCTTATAGTCCATGTTGTTCATTCCTTACTCATTCTCATTTCTGATTGACGCATCGATGCTCAATGTAGTGAATTGGAGAACGGAATGCCCAATCCTCAATCATATCCGTATGGAAACGAAAGTGACCTTTCCGCGCTTACGCACTTATATACGGGAAAAGTCACTTCATTCCATTCTACAGCTATCCGTTCTAATCGTCTTTAATCGCCCTGCCTAAGCAGGCATAATAGTCTACCATTTATTTTAGGTTCATTTCGTCATTCCGTCAAGGTAAACATAGTTACCATTTGTTTACATTTTATCAAACATTTATTTTCCTAGACGATTATCCACGTAAAAGAAAACAAAAAAGGCTGTAAAACCAAGGTTTGTGACAACGGAAATGATAGCAATCAGCCAATCTGCTCCCACTAGAGTGGCTAATGAAAATAACACACTAGCTAACCCTAATAAATAAAACAGAATCCGTTTAAAGGCCTGACGCTTCTCTTTGACTGCTTTTGGATACAATTGAGCGAGAATATGCTGGTCTAGCTCATTGTAAAAAGGAATTAATTGAAAGCCTATTAAAAATAATACTAGAGCATTTATGATTAGACTCATGTAAATTTGGGAAGAAAAAAGTAGAATTCCCATGCCAATGACAGCTAAACGGCTATAAAGCCCAATATAATCAGCGCCTCTAGCAAACAAGCGGGCATAGAGATACTGATAGGTGTTATTACTTCCCGACATTAGCTTCACTAAGCCATCTAAATACAACCGTCGCTTCGCTTTGTTTTTAACTAGCGGAACATCGGTAAATAGATTAATCAGTCGATTAACTTTTGAAAGACGTTTTTCTTCCATGTGCACTAAATTTTCCCAATCAATTAGTGGGTAGTTTTTAAAAACTGAGCGACTCAGCCACATATGTAAGCCGATTGCACAACCTAAGCTAACGAGTGCTGCCACTAAACTATTCCAGAAAAAGGCTAGTGATAAACCGACAACAGTCACCATGAATAGTCCTTTTTTTAGATAAGCAGCTTTCGGTCCTGCTTCTTTTCTAATAGCAAGTTCTTCTAGTGTTAAGTGACTCCATTTTAAACTCATTAAACTGAATGCTATCAACAGATAATCCATTGAGCCATTACGACCAGCTAATATCAAAATAGGCATAGCCATTCCTAATAACAGCAATAAGAAGGTGGTTGGTAAAACCATACTTCTCTTTTTAGATGCCTTGATGTAAGTTTGCCATTCCTCTTCTTTAACGACTAAAAAGACTTGGTCTGCTGCTTCAGCCAGTGTCAGTAATTTTCCAAAAAAGACCGCAAAACTTAAGGCAATAATCCAGACTATCTTCCCAATAACAAGTTGATCAGACCATGTTTTTAACAGCTCAGAATATTGGTAAGCTAATGCTCCTAACAAAAAAACAAGGACAAGCACAAAATGGTCATTAAAGACATACTTGGCGTAGCGACTGAGTTTGCTAAAATATTTTTTACGCCGTTTAATCAGTAAGTCGTCAAAACTCATAGGCCAGTCTCCTCTTTTGTTAACTGGATATAAAGGTCATCCAGTGTCGCTCCTGGCATCTTCATATTATCTTGCAAATCAGCCAGAGTCCCTGCTACTTTAACTTCTCCCTCGTGAAGGAGCACAAAGTCATCACATTCTCTCTCAGCAGAACTGAGGACGTGGGTAGACATTAAAATCGCTGCACCAGCTGCTTTTTTTTCTTTAATAATATCTAAAAAGGTATGAATGCCCAGTGGATCAAGTCCTAAGAACGGCTCATCGATCACATATAGTGGAACGTCCACCATAAAGGCACAAACGAGCATCACTTTTTGCTTCATTCCTTTTGAAAAATAGGCCGGAAACCAATCCATTTTCGCTTCAAGGCGAAAGGCTTTAATATAACGCTCAGCCTTTTGCATGGCTTCTTCGTAAGGCATGTCATAAGCAAGCGCAGTGACTTCGATATGCTCTCTCAAGGTTAACTCTTCATAAAGAACCGGTGTTTCTGGTACAAAGGTAAACTGCTTGCGGTAAGTTTCTGGATCTGCTTTCAGTTGGTTGTTATTAATGGTCACGCTGCCTGAAAAAGGTGTCAGCAAACCGATAATGTGTTTAATAGTGGTACTCTTTCCTGCTCCGTTCAAACCAATCAAACCAGTTAATTGGCCAGCTTTGATTTGAAATGAGACGTTTTTTATAACAGGAATAGCAGTGTAACCACCTGTTAGGTCGTTTAGTGTCAGTGTCATGCAGGGCCTTCCCTTCTCTTTTTTACTGCTATAATTATAACATAGGTCGGTAGGTAAATTGTGTCATTTAAAAAACAGATGTGGTAAAGTAACGTTAATACAACAAAAGAAATGAGGTAGTGTTTAATGACCGATTGTATTTTTTGTAAAATAATTAATAAAGAAATTCCCAGTTACACGGTTTATGAAGATGATGATGTTTTAGCCTTTTTGGATATTTCCCAAGTTAGCAAGGGACATACGCTATTGATTCCTAAGACACATGTGGCGGATATTTTTGAATATGATGCTGAGCTAGCAGCTCGCGTTTTTAGTAAAATCCCTGCTATTGCAACAGCCATTAAACAGCATGATCCAGCTATTAAAGGTATGAATCTTTTAAATAACAATGGCAAACTTGCTCACCAAACCGTCTTCCATTCGCACATCCATTTGATTCCGCGTTATGAAGACACTGAGGTAGATGGCTTTGGTTTGAAATGGCAAACTCATGAAGCAGATTTCGACCAAGAAGCTTTCCAAGCAATGGCAACTGCTATAAAAAATAGATTGGAGGAAGCATGATGAAGAACTTCACTCAAGGGTTAATTTTCGGAACGATTGTTGGTGGCCTCGTAGCCTTATTAAACACACCGAGAAGTGGTGAGGAAAACCGTCGCCGCTTACAAAACTATATCCAAACCAATACAGATTCTGTTAATGAACTGACAGACAGTCTAAACGATTTACAAGCTGCTGTTTCTCGCCTATCAAACGAAGGCATGTTAGTAGCTGATACCTTTTCAAAGGAAGTGACCACATCTATCGAGGATTTTTCACAACGTAATCAACCTCGCATCAGACGAATTACTGACCAAGTTGCAAAGCTATCAGACACCGTTGAAAAAGAAACCGCAAAATTACAAAAATAAAATGAATGATGAAGATAGTCAGTGGCCGGCTTCATTTTTTTCATAATTCAGTCTGTTCGTGAAGAATGTGTGAAATTTTAAAGCGTTTTTAAAGATTTCTTTTCATTCGAATTCTCTGTGTGTTATAGTTAGAAAGGTTAGTTTTATAAATAAAATAGATACAATTTAAGAAATGGAAGTGTCAATCGAATGAAGAAATTTACAGCATCAGCACTTGCCCTATTGGCAACAGTAACGTTAGCAGGTTGTGCATCTAGCGATACCGTAGCGACGGTTGGAGAAAATACAATTACAAAAGACGACCTTTACGAATCAATGAAGGCATCTGTTGGGGAAAGTACCATTCAACGTCTTATTCTAACGCAGGCTCTAGAAAATCTCGTTGGCGAAAATGAATATAAAAAACAAGCTGAAACTGAAGTTTTAGCAACAATCGAATCAGTTGGTGGCGTGGATACATTACTAGGCTTAATCCAACAAATGGGATTCACTTCTCAAGAAGAATATACGAGCCAAATTCACTTAAACTTATTAATGGATGACGCATTGCGCGCAAGAACAACCTTCACTGACGAAGAAGTGCAAGCTTTCTATGAAGAATACGAACCTAACATTACAGCTTCTCACATCTTAGTAGAAGATAAAGCAGTCGCTGAAGACTTAATCAAACAAATCAATGATGGCGCAGACTTTGCAGAACTAGCTGCAGAACACTCAACTGACGGATCGGCTTCAAATGGCGGATCACTAGGTTCATTCGGTCGCGGTCAAATGGTAGCAGAATTTGAGGAAGCTGCTTTCGCACTTAAAGAAGGCGAAATGACGCAAACACCTGTTGAGACAGAATATGGTTTCCATATCATCCTTTTAACAGAAAAACCTGAAAAAGGAACATTTGAAGAGGAAGAAGAAAACATCAGAGAAATGATGATGACTGAAAAATTATCTGACTCAGCTTACCTTGATGAGCAAATGACTGCTATCCTAAGAGAAGCTGACATCTCAATTAAAGATGCAGATTTGAAATCAGCAATGGATGCTTTCCTAGTTGAAGAAGAAGTTATTGAAGAAGATGCTGTTGAAGACGCAGCATCTGATGAAGCTGCAACTGAAGAATCAGCAGAATAATTTAGTTAAACCAGACTTGGGCAGAACCCAAGTCTGGTTTTTTATGGTTGGGAGCAGGATATGATCGATACAAACTAAAAAAGTTAGCAGCATCGTACATTAGCCTACAAAAAAAGAAGTAGCTCGCTGGCGAGCTACTTCTTTTTAACTTATTCGGCTGAAGTTGGGTGACTTGGGTTTGGTTTGTAGAACATTCGGTTATCCAATCCAAAAATACGTTCACTGAAGCTACCTTCAGCTGTCCGTTGCAAGGCTGTATCAATCATATTGATTGAAGCATCCAAATTGTCCAAATGATGAATAATTTCAGCTTCAAGTAAATGCGGTTTAACTGGCGAACCAAATTCCATTTTTCCATGATGAGCTAAAACTAAGTGTTTCAATAAAATAATATCTTCATTGTCGTCACTAATTTTCAAAGCTTCACAGGCTTTAGTAATTTCTTCATCAATTAACACAATATGACCAATCAGGTTGCCTTTCAACGTATATTCCGTTGATAAACTTCCAGTTAACTCGATTGTCTTTCCAATATCATGTAAAATCACGCCGCCATATAGAAGCGATGGATTAACAGACGGATACAACTTAGCCACTGTTTTAGCCATTCTTAAAATCGAAATAGTATGGAAGCCCAATCCACCTGGAAAAGCATGGTGATGGCGTTTTGCAGCTGGATACTCAAAAAATTCTTTTTGGAATTTCTTTATCAAGAATCGAACCACACGATTAATCGGTGCACTTGTTATTTCAAATAAGGTTTGATTGATTTCTTCAACCATATCCTCTGTTCGAATCGGCGCACGTTCCATATAAAGCTCAGGAGATGATGGCTCACCCGCTTGCGCTAAACGCATTTTGTTAATGCGTAATTGTGGATTATTTTGATACATCTCTCGTTTACCCGTAATATGCACTACCACACCAGCTTGGAAACGATTGATTTCTTCTTCCTTAGCATCCCAAAACTTGCCGTCAATTTGACCACTTTTATCTTGGAAAGTAAAAGCGATAAACGGCTTGTTATTTTTTGCCTTACGAACATCAGCACCCTTAATTAACATAAATAGTTCAAATGGTTCATCTAGGTTATATTCAAATACTTTTTTAGTCACAGTAACACTCCCTTTTTCACTCGCTATTAGTTTAGCACATTGATTTGCTCTTGACTCATTATTTCGCCGACAGTGTCATCAAATGTAAAAAAGAAAACTTGGATAGACTGGCTGAGTTCCGCCATTAATTCATACATAGTTGCTTTTCGACTGCTGTCAAAATTCACAAAGCCATCATCAATCAGAATGGGTAAATTGGCGATATCAGCAGTGTTTTTAATAAAGGCAAACCGCATGGCAATATAAAGTTGCTCCACTGTTCCTTGCGATAATTCAAACGGCTCATAAATTGTTCCACTTGCATGTTGGACCTTAATGCCTGATTTTCTAAAAATAATTCGGCGGTAGTTACCTGCTGTCAGTCGGACAAAGTAATCCGTCATATCATCTAATAATAATGGTAGCCGATCATCCTTGCCGTAACGCAGTGTTTCCTCTAACCATTCGGCCGCGACTACTTTTTTGGCCCAGTCAACAATCATGTCGCGCATTTCTGTTTCAGCAACCGCGTACTCTTGTAGAAGCGTGCTATAAGTGCCACCCTCCTCAAGCAAACGAATCTCATGTTGGCAGCTGACTTCTTCTTTTTGAAGCCGTTTAATGTCCTCTTGAATAACAACTAAATGATTCTTATTATTAGCCAGACGCTTCAGTGCTTGCTCTTTATCAGGATAACGCTTGAATAGCGCCTCTTTATCATGCAGCTGCTCATCTAAAAACTTCTGCCGTCTCTTTTGTTCAGCCTGTTGGTCTTTAGCATGAAGCAAGTTATAAAATTCCGCTTCCGTTTCGACCTTAGCTGCTTCTAAAATATCCTGTCGTTCTTTCAGATGCTTAGCTAAACTCGCTTCTAAATCCGCTTTTTGTGCGGTAATAGCCGCTAACTTTTCTTCAGCATGCTTAGCCATATTTTCTTCTAAAATGAGCGCTTGTCGTAGCTCCGTAAACTGCCCGACAAAATCACTGCGAGATAGGTGAGTTAAGCGTAGCTGCTGACGAATAAAATCAGCGTCTTCAAACCATTGATCTAAGCTGGCCTCAATAAGAGCTTGCTTTTCACTGATGGCACTTAACTTCTGCTCACGCTCCGCAATTTTTTGAGCTGGTTCTTCCCTTACTACCGTTTCCAGTGAAAAATTCAACGGATAAGCCGCCTGATTGAGCCACTCTCGTTGATTATCTTTTTCCTTTTCAAGCGCCATTTCCAATTCTTCTTGGCGGTTCAGCAGTTGAATAAAGCTCTCCTGTTCGCCTTGCTCCTCCACTGTCAATTCCTTGATCCGCTCTCTCAGAGCAGCTTGCTGAATGTAATCAGCCATATTAAATTCATCAGTTGGATGATTAGTCATCACCTTAGCTTTTTTAGAGAAATAAACCCCTGCACCAACAGAAAGTACAGCAGCTCCAATCGCGACCAGTCGTAGTGCCGGCGCAAAAATAGCAATCATAGTAGCGATAATCGCCACTACGAAACTAACCATCATCGGAATAGATAGGCTATTTGATTGCACGTCAGCCTTTCCTTGTTCTGCTTTCGATTGCCAGTCTTTAAAGCGACCGTCAGCCCAACGTTCAGCCAAAAGTTCTTTTATCTTCATTTCTAAAGAAGCTAAATGACTTTCTTTTTGACTAATTGCTTGGTTGAGATCAGTTAAGTCATGAGAAATCTGTTTTTCTTTTTCAAGTAAGGATTCTGCCATTTGCATTTTTTCTGCCGTTAATGGCTGAAGCATTTGCTCTGACTGAAGCCCCATTGCCCGCTTAAAGAGAATCAGCTCAGCCTCTTCTTCTCGGCGGTTTTTTTCTAAAAAGAGACTTTCATTGAACGCGCTGGAAATTTTAGTAAAAGCATGATTAAGACTATCCCATTCGGCTTGATGGTCACGATACCACTTAGCTTGGCTGAAGTCGTCTAATTCTTTCAAACTTTGTTTTTCTTGCTCTTGCAAGGCAGTTTGCTTGTTTAATTCCTCAGCTATCTTTTCTTGCAGCCATTCCCAACGTTGACGAACATTGGGTGGCAGATGACTAGCATCCACAGCTGAAATCTCTTGTTCAAGTTGGCGCCATTCTAGATAATAATCATTCAAACGAATGGCTTCACTTAAATCACGATTTTCCGCTTCCCATTTTTCTTGCTTTTGACTTAACTTAGCTAGCTCATCTTGAATGTCAGCTGCTCTTACTAATAGGCCCTCATAATCGCGATTTTTTGCTTTCGCATCTTGCAATTGAAGCCATTTGTTCTCCGTTTCCTTAATTTTCTGATTAAGGGGCGGCTTCGTTCCTGTTGGTAAAAATTCTTTTTTAGCATCTTTACGGTAATCTTCAGCAATTTGTAAGAGCTGTTCACTGCCGCTAGTGCCAATCCCTAATAAATAACGGTTCAAATCTTCTTTTTTAACACGAGACAGATCCAGCAAACGGTCAATTTTAAAGACATAGAGCAACTCATAGGTTTGACGATCAACACCTAACAAATAAGAGGCTAAATGATCGACAACTTCTTGTTGCCCATTTTCATAGGTAAGCACTGCCTTACCACGATTACGATCCTTCATCCGTTCGACAATCACCTTGCCAAACCGTGTGCCGCTGAGAAACAAACGGCCACCATAGCTGTCTCCTTGTTTAGGCAGATACAGATTGCTATCTTTCTTACGGGCAGATGGAAAACCAAAAAAGATAGTTTGGATAAATGAAGACAAGGTACTCTTACCAGCCTCGTTATCCCCAAGAAAAACCTGTAAATCAGTTAGCTGATCGAATGTCTGTTGTGACCACTTACCGTAGCCGTAAATGTCAATGGATTCAATTTTCAACTTGTTTCGTCACCTTCTTCAAACGCAATGTCTTCAAACAATAAGTTACGTGCCGATTGAATAATCGTTTCAGCTAACTCCTCGTCCTGTTCCAACTCACTAAACCGACCTCTCATACTTGGATGTTTAAACAGGTCTTGTAAAATTGTCTGTAAGTAGTCCTTTTCCCTAAATGCATGACCACTTTTTTCAAAGCTAGCTTGCATGGCCTCATCATAACGGAATAAAAATTGCTCCTTTAGCGGATTGAGCGACAAATGGTAGAGATAAATGCCTTTGTCCGATTGCTGTTGGTTAAATCCTTCCAACAAGTCGCCCTCTTTAATTCGTTCCAATACGTCTTTAGAGAGACAATCATAATCATCGAAACGAATCGATAACAAGACTGTCTTCTTCGCTTCTGATGCTCTTTCTAAACAGCCTTCAATTTCAGCGTAAACGCTTTGTAAGCTAGATAATCCTTTCAACGACAACTGTTGTTCTTTCCAAACGATAGGAGCTGTTTCGATAAAGGTCATGGTTGGTTCGCTGCCTTTTTCCAACTCAACTAAATAAACGCCCTTATCGCCACTTTCATTCGGATTTCGCCCTTGTGTATTACCTGAATACGCTACTATTGGCTGCTGGTTCAAAACTTCCCGCTTATGAATATGCCCTAAAGCCCAATAATCATAAGAGCGTTCAAGTAAATCCGCCATAGAAAAAGGCGCATAAACATCCTCCTTTGAAGCGGATCCTTCAAAGAAACCATGCAACATACCGATATGATAATCGACTGCTCGTTTCCGACTCGGATAATGGTTAATCATCCGCTCTTTCACCCAACGTGATGGGTAACTAAAGCCACTAATAGCAACCCGTTCTTGGCTGGCAGTCGTTAATAATTGGGTTTCCACCTCTGTTTTAAAAATAGAGACATTATCTGGCATCTGAATTCTTAAACTGTCTCTCCCCATAAAATCATGATTACCGTGTAAAAGATAAACCGGAATATGTGCTGCTTGAAGTCGTTTCATCTGTTCTCGAAAGAATGACTGTGCTTTGACACTTTGATTTTCCCCGTCATAGATATCTCCGCAAAGTAAGACGAAATCCGTTTTTTTTTCGATAGCTGTTGTGACAATTTTTTTAAAAGACGCAAATGTTGATTGATGAATAGCGTCAAATAAAGAAGGATGCATTTTTTTCAGTCCTTTAAAGGGACTGTCCAAGTGCAGGTCAGCTGCATGGATAAAACGAATCATCTTCTCACCTCTTTCAATTAGATCTGTAGTCAAATAAAAAAGCTTTGCCTTTTTAACGAAACTGGCTTCTCCAAGCCAGCTCCGTATCAAAAAGACAAAGCCTAGATGTTTATGTTAAGCTATTATGCTTCGTTTTGTGGTGCATTTTCTGCATACATGTCTTGCAATGGGCGAACAATAATTTTGTTGATATCTTCGATAACAACGCTCAATTGTTGTTCTGCAGTCATCATGCCTTTGATCAATTCATTGGTTGATGCACGACCAGCAATGTCTTGTGCTTCTTGAATAAACTCATCAGTTAGTCCTTCACCGCTCATTTGTTTCATTTGGATTTCTTGTTGAACACGAGTGAAGTCTGCAAATAATTGTGCTGCTTCCTCATCTTTAGTAACTGCTTTGTATGACTCTGTGAGTTCAGCAAATGCAGGTTGTTCACGCAATGCGCTTTCTAATTCGTAGGCGATATCATAAATATTTTTCATCATGTCAGTCCTTTACAATTTTCTTTCTTCATCATACCATTAATGGTAATCAATTTCCATAAAAAAGCCGAAAATACGTTCGTTTTCTCTTTTGTTAGCGGAAGAAATCAACCGCTCTGTTAAACCATTCCTTAGATTTTTCCTCTACTTTTCCACCAAACTCCGTAAACTGATCAATGAAGCCATCCACTCGATCAACCCAACTGCTTTCTGGGGTTTGATTACCCAATTCCTCATCAACAGTTCCAACTGCGAAGGTCGTACTTGGGCTTACATTAAGTAAATTCCCCATCTCATTACTAAATAAGTTATAGAACATCATTCCAATGTCGCTCAAGTTATTTTCTTCGGTTGTTTCGTCAAAACCAATCCATGTTGCCACCGTAATATCTGGCGTGTAAGCAATCATCCATTTCGTCCGATCGTAAGGCCCATCTTCTCCAATAGCCTCAGACGTCCCCGTTTTACCAGCGACTTGCATGCCATTATAAGGTTGCGCGCCATAACCCGTTCCACCCGGCGCATAAACACCAAGTAAAATCGACGTCATTTTATTAGCGATTTCCGAAGATACCACACGCGTTGTTTGAACAGCCGTATTGTCGACCACCACTGCACCAGTCGCATCCACAATTTTCGTAATAATACGTGGATCTGCTCGCAAACCATCATTAGCAAATGTTGAATACGCACTCGCCATTTGAAGGGGCGACACCCCATCCATATCCCCAAGGGCAATATCACCGTAAATTTTATCTTCTTCACGAACATGAATCCCAAACTGAGCCAATTTATTAACGGCCTTGTCAATGCCCATTTTATCGAGCAAATATACTGCCGTTGTATTTTTACTTTCTACAATCGCTCGGTACATGGGAATTTCTGCATACTCACTGTAACGATCATAATTCTTAAGCGCATAATCAGTTGGCCCATATGTCAACGTGTCATCATCCATAATCATACTGTCCACATCATATCCTGCTTCTAATGCAGGTGTATAAATGGACAATGGTTTAATCGTCGAAGCCGGTGGCACACTCATTTGAGTGGCACGGTTAAATCCACGGAACGTGTGCTCACCGCGCCCACCTACCATTGCTAACACGTCACCAGTTGACGGCTCAATAGCAACTGACGCACTTTGCATCAGCGTACCATCCGCACCGTCAATAAAATAAGCATAATCATAGGTTTGGTCCATTTGGTATTGGTAGTCTTGGTCTAAACCTGTGTAAATCTTATAGCCACGATTCAATAAATCTTCCTCATCAATACCGTAAGTGTAAACTGCTTCTTCAATAACCGCATCAAAATAATAAGGATAATTATAGCTAGAGTATGAGGCATAGTTATCATAAAGATAGATACCTTCCGCCATAGCCGCATCCGCTGTTGCTTGATCAGTAAAGCCATTATCAGCCATCAATTGTAAAACTGTATCACGGCGGTTAATGCTCGCTTCATAATCATCAATTGGATTATACAAGCTCGGGCCTTTTAACATAGCGGTTAAAACAGCCGCTTCTGAAAGAGTGACCTCTGAAGCTGACTTACCAAAGTATTTTTGCGACGCATCTTCAACACCCCATACCCCATTTCCGAAGTAGGAATTATTCAGATACATCTCTAAAATTTCTTCTTTTTCATACTTTTTCTCAATTTCAAAGGCTAAGAATAACTCTTTTGCCTTTCGAATTAGTGTCTGATCCAAGGTTAAATAAGCATTTTTCGCTAGCTGCTGGGTAATAGTTGAGCCACCACCTGTAATCGCTCCTCGGTTTAAGACAATGCCAACTGCGGCACGAGCAATCCCAATCGGATCGACCCCTTTATGGGTGTAAAACCGTTTATCCTCTGTTGAAATAACGGCATCCTGAATATAAGGTGATATGTCCTGTAAGGTAGTAAACGTGCCTTTTTGAGAATAAAGTTCCCCTGCTTCTTGGCCGTAACGGTCGTAGACAACAGTCGTTTGTTCTAAACCTGCCCTTAAGTTTTCCACATCAGCAGTTTTGGCTAAATAAACCAAATAACTGCTCCCTATTAAAACGCCTATTAAGGAGACAAGTACCACTAACTTATTAATGCGATAGCGTCGCCAAAAGTTTTTCAATTTGGTATACACTTGCGACAGCCATTTTTTTATTTTTTCTTTCCATTCATTTTTCATCATCGTCATCCTTTAGTAAAAAACAATCTACTTACCTATCATCTATTCTAGCGCTTTTTTATCGCCTTTCAAACCGACTTTAGTTGTATGTGACTAATAATTTCGCTGAATCAATGAGTCACCATTGCAAATTTGTCTATTTGATTTATAATTTTATCATAGTTTATTTTAAATAAGGCTAATTTTTTGTTAAATTGTTGATAGGTGGGTGATGACATGGGGCAGTGCCAAACAAAAGTAAAAGAATGATAGACCAAAACCAAGCATGGAAGATGTTTGCTTTTGGTCGTTTCCACACCCTATCTTTACCTACCAGAAGCTTTCTTACACCTATTTCATAAATTGAAATAGCACTATTAGGAGGTGACGCTCAGTTTCTGAGCCCAACATATGTCAATAACAAGTGGATTAATTTTGTTTTTTGTTATTTTATTTATCGCATCATTTTTCGTAATGTCCGAGTACGTCTTAGTAAGAATTCGTCCGTCACGTCTCGACTTTTTAATTAATAATGGAAACAAACAAGCTCAAATCTTAAAAAATATGACCGTTAAACTCGACACTTATTTATCTGCCACCCAACTCGGTGTAACGATTACATCATTAGGTCTTGGTTGGTTGGGTGATCCAACCTTTAAACGGATTTTTGATCACTTACTAGAAAATTTTACCCTGCCACGTCAAGTATCAACGTTTTTGTCATTTGTCATTTCCTTCGTGATTTTGACGGCTATTCAAGTTATTATCGGTGAACTAGTTCCAAAAAACATTGCCATTACAAAAACCGAACAACTTGGGCTAAAACTAGCACGACCATTAAATAGTTGGTACAAAGTGATGTATCCCTTAATTTTCATTTTAAATAAAACGGCCAATGGTATTTCAAAAGGACTTGGTTTCCAAACGTTCTCAGAATCTGATGATAATGTTTCCGAAGAGGAGCTACGTATGATTATGAGTGAAAGTTTGAAGAGTGGCGAAATTAACCATGAAGAATACCAATATGTTGAAAATGTGTTTGACTTTGATGAACGAATGGCTCGTGAAATTATGGTACCACGTACAGAAATGGCTGTATTGTGGGCTGAAGATTCCTTAGAAGATATTGCAGCAACTGTTCAAAAAGAGCGCTATACCCGTTATCCCGTTGTTGAAGGCGACAAGGATAACATATTAGGAACTATTAATGCTAAGGAAATTTTCGCTGCTTATATTGAAGCCGTTCAAACTGGCACGACTGAACAGTTTGATATCCACGAATATGTCCGTCCTGCCATTACCGTTTTTGAAACACTGCCCATTAAGGAATTGTTAGTGAAGATGCAAAAAGAACGTAATCAATTAGCTATTTTAATTGATGAGTATGGTGGGACGAGTGGCTTAATCTCGATTGAAGATATTGTCGAAGAAATTGTTGGCGACATTTCAGATGACTTCGAAACAGAGGTAAGGCCTGAATTTATCCAACTCGCTGAAAACCATTATCGTATTAGTGCTCGTATGCTGATTGACGAAGTAAATGAAGTCTTTGGCTTAGCGATTGAAGAAGATAACGTCGATACAATTGGCGGCTGGATTCTCAATGAAAAATACGACATTCAAGTCGGTCAAGATATTCACTACAAAGGGATTTTATTTAAGGTCATTCAAAAAGAGAAGAATTCAATTGAATTAATTGATGTCTTCATCAATCACAAAGCTGCTATCGAAGACGACGCAGAATAACAAAAAGGAGCTTGAGACTAACGTCCCAAGCCCCTTTTTATTTGTCTAGCTGTATCCCACACCAGTCAACAAAAAACTCCCTCACCACATCGAAATGGCGAGAGAGTTTATATCAGTTACTTATTTAGATGTCTTTTCAATAAAGTCATGGTCATTTGGTTGGCGACCAAAACGAGTTTCCACATTCATGTCAGCAATTTTCGCCATATCCTCTTCTGTTAGCGCAAAATCAAATAAATTAATATTTTCCGCAATACGTCCAGGATTCACAGACTTAGGAATAATGACTGTTTGGCGATCAATGTGCCAGCGTAACACAACTTGTGCAGGTGTTTTGCCATAGCGATCACCGATTTCTTTTAATACAGGATGCAACAGCAAGTCACTCTTGCCTTGGCTTAGTGGTCCCCATGCTTGGTGAGCGATGCCTTCTTTTGCCATATACTCACGCAACTCATCTTGCGGGAAGTAAGGGTGGGTTTCGACTTGGTTAATCATCGGTTTGATGGTCGCGTACTCTTTCATTGATTCCAAATGCTCAATAGTAAAGTTAGACACACCAATCGCCTTAATTTTGCCAGCTTGATACAATTCTTCTAAAGCTTGCCAAGTTCCCTTCACATCCAAACCGTACCAATGAATTAAATATAAATCCAAATAATCCGTTTGAAGCTTATCAATACTTTCTTGGAAAGCTTGTTTGGTTTTTTCATAGCCTTGCATATTGTTCCAAACTTTTGATGTTAAAAATAAGTCTTCACGGCACACATCGCAGTCTTTCAAAGTTTGACCTAACACTGCTTCATTGCCATAAGCCGCTGCCGTGTCAAAATGACGGTAGCCAACTTGGATGGCTTGTTTTACTGCCCAAGCCGTTTCACTTTCATCTTGCATTAAAAACAGGCCTAATCCGACTTGTGGGATAGCTAGGCCGTTATGTAACGTAATTGTTGACACTGTCATATTGTCCACTTCCTTATTATTTAATAATAATGTTTTTATCAAGTTCATCTTGCTGGCTAAAGAACGGCACTAAATCTTCAATTAAAGTAGGTAGCTTCCCTCTTTCATCGCTCTCCATCGTCCAAACCAATAATGGTTCATGTAAACTCAAACGCAGAATAAACCAGCCTTCACCATATTTTCCACTGAAGTTAGCACGAACACCTTCAAGATGATCTTCAATTAATTCAATATCATCTTTTCCTCTTAAAAAGTCCTTAAAGTCGCTAATAATCCGGTTCCCGTTTTCAACAATCGGACCCTTCTCAATGACAAAGCGGTACTCAGTTGTTTCAACCGCTTGTTTCAAATCAATAATCAAATCGCTTAGTGATTTGCCTTCTGCCAACAATGCCGCGTCCGCCATCAGTAGCTTCGCAACTAAATAAGCACCATCATCTAAGAAATAGTTTTCTTTCATAGCAGCATGTCCACTCGTTTCAATCGCTAAAACAGCATTATCGCCAGCTTTATCCAGTGCAATAGCACGGTTAATCACATTGCGGTAACCCGTCAAATAAAGGTCGTGTTTACCACCGCGGTCAGCTAAGAACTGTCCTAGATGTTTGGATGTCGCCGAGTTTGTTACAATCGTTGCACCAGCTTGTTCCTTTAATAAAACAGCTGAAATTAAGGCAATTAGATTGTTACGGTTAAGCGCTTGGCCGTTAGAATCAACGAGCGCTGAACGGTCAACGTCAGTATCAAAAATAATACCCAAGTCGGCATTCGATTTCAAAACAGCTTCTTTTAAGCTATTCATGGCTTCCTTATTATCTGGATTAGATTCATGATTAGGGAAGCGACCATCTGGATCTAAAAATTGACTGCCGCTTGTGTCGGCTCCTAGAACATTCAGAACTTGCTCAACGAAAAAGCCGCCTGCCCCATTCCCAGCATCCACAACAATGTGGCGACCAGTTAATGGTTTGTCTGGATTTTCAGACTGCATAATACCCTTGCGGATTTTCTCCACTAAGTCTTTGGCATAAACAGACAAGAGGTCTTGATGACTAACTGTCGCAAGTTGCCCAGCTGTTTGTTCCTCTGAATAGTCAGCCGCCAAAGCTAAAATCGCTTCGATATCCTCATGCTCCGCCCCGCCTGTTGTTGTAAAGAACTTCAATCCATTATATTCAAACGGTAAATGGCTGGCTGTAATCATAATCGCGCCATCAACTTTAAACTCATCATAGAGAGTTGCCATAAACATAGCCGGCGTCGTCGCTAAACCGCAATCAATAATATGCAAGCCTTCTGACTGCATGCCCTCGATGAGGCCCTCTTTCAGCTCATCGCCTGATAAACGGCTGTCCTGACCAATCGCAATCGTTAACGAATCAGAGTGACCCGTTCGACTCTCTAACCATTTTACAAAGGCATAACCAATCTGGCGCGCCCGTTCTTTTGTTAGATTAGCCTGATGTTTCTCCGTACTAATCGCAATCCCTCGAATATCTGATCCATTTTGTAAAGCAAGTAAATCTTTGTCTACTGACATCCATCCATCACTCCTTTGAAAATAGTAAATCCATTATACCTCTTTTAGATGGCGATTTCATTGCAAAGATCGTTCAAGAGTGTTTTATCAACTCGGCAATAAAAAAAGACGCTAGGAAATTATTCCTAACGTCTTTTGTCGTCTTAAAAACGTGCTCCAAAAGGCAACCCCGACATGCGTTTCCCAAATAATGCTCGGATGGTCTACGACCACCCTGTGCTTATTCGGTCCAACGATTCGGGGCTAAACGCCTTTTATCGCACTCTCTATTTTTTTAATTTATCATTTTCATAAACATGGCTTTTTTCTAACTGTGGGAAGCCTTGTTGACGGAGTGCTTCATAAACAATCATACAAGCCGTGTTCGACAAGTTTAACGAGCGAACATGCTCGTCATTCATCGGAATACGTAAGCAATCTGCTTCATGCTCATGCATAAATTCTTCCGGCAGACCGGTTGTCTCTTTCCCAAATATAAAGAAAACATCCTCATCAGCAGTATAATCCACATCTGAATAGGTCTTTTCAGCAAACTTAGTAATTAAATACAGTCTGCGGTCTCCAACAAATTCTAAAAAATCCGCTAAGTTTTCATGAGTGTAGATTTCAACCTCATTCCAATAATCCAGTCCTGCACGCTTCAAATGCTTATCATCAATCGAAAAGCCAAGCGGTTTGATTAAGTGCAAAGGACTGTTTGTAGCAGCGCAAGTTCTTGCAATATTCCCTGTATTTGCTGGGATTTGTGGTTCAAATAAAACGACATGATTAGTCATTAATAAAGTCTCCTTCAATGCCTATTCGGCTAATTCTTCTAATTTCTTTAATGCTTTCTCAATTTCAAGACGGGCCTCTTCATCAGCTTCTTTTTCCAATATTTCCTTGAAAAAATCAAGCATATCCGTCGTCACATCTCGTAAAATCTGACTAATCGCCCAAGCCGATGTTGCCCGAATGACAGGTCGACTATCTTGTTCCATCAACTGCAATAGCTGCGGGATAGCTGTTCGGTCTCGGTAGTTTGCTAGAGCAATAATGGCGTTTCGTTGCAAGGGTTTCTTGCCCCGCCAAGAGCCTGCTAAGCCACCAAAACGCGCTTTAAAATCGCGATTGGAAATGGTCAACATCGGTTGTAAAACTGGTGTTTCGCGGTCTGGTTCGGGCTCCATTTCTGGATGCAAGTGGAAATCTTTGCCCCGATTATAAGGACAGCTTTGTTGGCAAATATCACAGCCATAAATTACATGGCCCATTTTTTTACGAAATTCTTCAGGCATACTGCCTTTCGTTTGCGTTTGAAAAGACAAGCACACTTTAGGATTCAACTCACCATTACCGAGTAAAGCGCCAGTTGGACAAGCAGTCACACATCGCATACAATCCCCACAACCAAAAACACCTGGAGCATCGGGTTCAAAAGGGATATCAGTAATAATTTCTCCTAAATAAACGTAAGTTCCAAACTCCTCTGTAATTAAGAGACCGTTTCGACCAATAAACCCAAGACCTGCACGTTGAGCAACAACCGTATCAATTAGCTCTCCCGTGTCGACCATCGGCTTAAAGCGCGCATCAGGAACCCGTTCTTGAATAAAATCAACCAATTGATTCATCTTATCCCTTAAAATCGTATGGTAATCTGTTCCCCACGATGCTCTAGCAAATGACCCACGCCTTTCCCCTTTTACTCGTTCAGGCTTTTCAAGTGGTTTACTCGGATAAGCCAAAGCAATCGACATAATGGATTTAGGTTGATCAAAAATAAGTTCCGGATAGAGTCGTTCGTCCATGACTTGATGTTCGAAGCCTGATGTATGACCTTTTGCATGTTGTTCCAAAAGGGGTTCTTTCATATAATCAAAAGGATCAGCAGTTGTAAAACCGATCTTATCAATACCGATTTCCTTACATGCTTCCTTAATCTCTTCTTTTAAAACAGCATTCATCATTGACTCACCTTCCTTCATATCCTTTTTCAATAGTATACCATTAATAAAAACACAAAAAAACGTACAGATTCGGTGATAGACACGGCGAACCAATACGTTGGATGATTCATTTTGTATTAATGTATAATGGCAATGATACTAGAAACAAAATGATAGTTACAGTATAGCAAGCTAACATAGTCTTGTAAACACCTTTTATGTCTATACATAACTTTTATCAATGTAAGCGTTAGGCTTTCTTCGTTCCTACTAAAATCGACATGGAAACCGTAATGCTTTCCAGCGGGTGTGCCAACAAGTCTTGGCGCTTTGCTTCATCCATATGCCAAGTTAATGGCGTCATGTCGACTAACCAGTAAAATGCCTCTTTCGACAAAGCAATCTCGTAAGTCACATGATCATGTAAACAATCGGGATAGGCCTCTTTAAAGCGATTAATCACCAAATCATTTTCATAATGCTGCTTGTCATCGTCTGCCCCATATAAGCGTTGACGTAATTCAATCAAGTAGTCCGAATCAGGAACCACCTTCACCACTAAACCACCTGGCTTTAACAAACGATCGAACTCTTCATAATGAGATGGCGATAAAATATTGATGATGGCGTCAAATTGCGTTTTGGCGAATGGTGACTGAGCCAAATCAGCTACACAAAAAAAGCCGTCGTCAAAGAAATGACTGGCTGCCAATTGAATGGCATCTTTGGAAATATCAAAACCAATTTTAGCCCCACTCAATCCTTGTTGGTTTAAATAATGTAAATGCGACCCTTCTCCACAACCAACATCTAACACAGCTTCAATCGATCGACTCTCTAGTTTTTCTTTTACGACATCCAACATCGGATGGAAAAAACCAGTCGCAGCTAGATTTTTTCGGCTGGTCAGCATATCCTTGTCATAATCATTTTGACCGCCTTTCATCAAAAGATGAAGCGTTCCTTTTTTCGACAAATCAAACTGGTGGTTGGCCACACAATTCAAACTTGTTCCAATGACTGCCTCAAACGCTTGTTGGCAAACCGGACACTGGAACAAGTCTAAGTGTTCTTCTAAAAATAACGCACTTAATTCAATTTTTTTCACCTTAAAACTCCTTCAAAAGCAATTACATCTATTTTACTATACTTCTTCATGATAGACAGAGAAGTTTTCCCAAACTTTTGGATTAGCTGTATTGAACCAGGTTAATACAGCTAATACAAAAGTAAAGGAAACAGCGATGACGATCAAAACTTTAACTAAATGACCTTCGTCATTTTGGAAAGAGAACAAACTTGCTAGTTTAGGATTCTCTAAATAAAAACATTGCAAATCTAATAATCCAGCCGCCCCGAGAGCTGCCATTACAAGACTTGCACCTAAAATATAACAGAAACGAGCCAGAGATGCCATTATACTAGGTCTTTTTATAAATAAGAAAAGCGGACAAGTCCGCCTTGGCCTATGAAAAAATAGGAAATTTGACCCTGAATGAGCAGCGAAGCGCGCAATGGGGCAAATTTATCTTTTTTTCAGTAGGCCAGGACTTGGGAGCTAGACATTGATGGCTGAACTTATAATCCCCTAGTCTATCAAAAAAATGGACTGAGATCAAAATCTCGGTCCATCTTTAGTGATTAGTGAGTTGCGCCGCCTACTGCTTTTAAATCTTCCTTACCATGAAATTCAACCATGGCTTCAAGAGCAGCTGTCAGCCCTTTGGCAATGTCTTCAATACTCATTGCCGGTTTTTCAGGTTTATCGACAACTTGTTCTGGAATAAACGGAACATGGATAAAGCCTGCTTGTGTTCCTGGCAATTCCTTCTCAGTCAGATAAAGAGCTTGGTACATGATGTGGTTGCAGACAAATGTTCCTGCTGTATTCGATACTGCTGCTGGCACACCTGCAGCTTTTATACTATCAACCATGGCTTTAATCGGTAAGGTTGAGAAGTAAGCAGAAGCCCCATCCGCTTGAATCGGAACATCAATCGGTTGATTGCCTTCATTATCTTCAATGCGGGCATCATCTTGGTTGATTGCCACACGTTCAGGTGTTAAAGCAAAGCGTCCACCCGCTTGCCCTACACATAGAATCATATCTGGATTAATCTCCAAAGCTTTTTCACGCATCGTTTCAGCAGATTTATGGAAAACAGTTGGAATTTCCAATTTAACAATTTCTGCGCCAGCAATCTCGTCAGCTAATAATTTCACCGCTTCAAGAGCTGGATTAATTTTTTCTCCTCCGAAAGGATCAAATGCTGTTACTAAAATTTTCATGGTCTATTTCCTCCTTTAATTAAAATGCCCAGAAATACATCAAGGCAATATGAACAACAATTAAGACTAGGGCGATTGGTATTTGAGCTTTAATAACACCATTTGGATTTTTCATTTCCAATAAGGCTGCTGGAAGTGCATTGAAGTTAGCTGCCATTGGTGTCATTAATGTTCCACAGAATCCAGCCGTCATCGCCAAGGCACCAGCAATAACAGGGTCTGCACCTTGCGCAATCACAAAAGGTACCCCAATACCCGCTGTAATAACCGTAAAGGCTGCAAAGCCATTCCCCATAATCATGGTAAAGATAACCATACCTAAAACATAGGCAATAACGCCAACGAAACGATTTCCTTCCGGTACAAAACCAGAAATCATGTCCGCAATCACATCACCTACACCAGCTGTCGTAAACAACACACCTAAGGCTGCCAACAATTGCGGTAAAATACCAACAGTTCCCACTTGTTGAACCATGCGGTCAGATTCTTTTAAGGTTAGTTTCGGCGAAGCTTTGAAAATGACCATAGCTAATACAAGCGATAACACGGCCGCAAATCCAATCCCAACTTGACCGCCAAACGGTGTAAATTGGGCAATTAAAACAGCTGCGATTGCAAGCATAACAGCTGGCAAGAAGACCTTTTTAGAGAATTTTTTAGCATAAAGAGCCTGTTCTTCATCAGAATTCGATTCAATCTTGCCAAGTTTTACCTGTTTAAATAAGGTCAAAGCACCCATAGCTAGCAAGAAAGCACCGCTAATAGCATTTGGAATGATTTTTCCACCTGCAAACAATAAGCCGAGTAAAATCCAAAATGCAGCCGTTCCTAGACGAGCAGGATGATCTTTTTGACGTAAAACACAAAATGCCGTGTAGAACAACTGTAGTCCAATTAAAATATAGAACAATTCAAGCAATAACGGTACTAACGTTTCTGTAATGTATTCTGCAGACATAATTAGTCATCCCCCTTTTGATTGTTAGCACGTTTTTTATATTTACGTTCTAACTTTTTATCAATTCGCAAATAATTTAGGGATGCTAAAAGTAACGCAATCAGTGCCACAGGAATCGAAGCTTGTGCCACCGCAACCGGAGAAATATCGTAACCTAACGATTCCATCGTACCTGAAATTAACAAGACACCTGACGCTGCAATAAAGGTATTTTGAGCGAAAAAGTTCCCAAAGTTTTCTGAAGCAGCCGCTTGTGCTTTTAATAAATCCACATCATCTTCATCTAGCTCACCATATTTCGTTTGGGCAGCAGCTTGAACCATTGGATCTACAATAGGACGTACAAACTGCGTTTGCCCTTGAACACGAATAGAGAAGAAAGCAGCAATCTCACGAATCACTTGATAAATAATCAACATAATCCCTGATGTTAACCCATTAATTTTTTGAATCAAATTAGTCGCTTGCGCCTTTAAGCCAAAATGTTCGGACAAACCGATCATTGGCAAGGTTAGTAAAAACAAAGTAACTAAGCGATTATCAACAAATGCCTTCCCTAAAATTTCTAGAATTTCAACAAAGGAAATCCCCGATACTAATCCTGTTACAACTGCAGCAATTAATACAACTGCAATCGTATCTAACTTTAATAAAAATCCTATGACAATAATGACAATACCTATTAATTTAATCCATTCCACAATAACCCACTCCTATCGTTTCTTAAACAACACACTTGCTAGAACGCCGAATAAACACCCAAACACTAAGCCCAAGAGCATTTTATCTATTCCACTCCAATAGCTAGGCCGATTCCAATCCCAATTGGCAACCAGTAAGTAGATGATGCTTTCTCTTGTCCAAATGATTTATTGTCGTTCTTACTCATCACACTTCCTCCTTTTTTTATTAGTTTAATTATAGCAAAATGATGAGAGTTAAAAAAATAATTAACACCTAGAATCCGAATGTATGAAAATAGACAAAAAAAGCTGGAAACCCAGCTTTTTGACTACTTATATTAATCTAGAATTCGATCACCCATCATCGCTTCCATAAAGCCCCATACCCCATTTGTCAGGGCTAGTTTTTCTTTATCATCTAGCGACACTTGTTTCCGAATCTTATCCTCATTATTATTCAAGACCTTGCTCGCCCAGTTAGGATCAATCAATAGCGAACGCCCAACTGCTACGATGTCCGCATATTCTAGAAGAGCTTCCGCATCCTTTCTTGTTCGGACATCACCAACACCGATCAACGGCAGACGCCCATTTATTTTTTCATAAACGTAAGCTAGCATGCTCTTGTCTTGATAGTCGGTGCTCTGTGATATTTTTGTATAGTCGTTCAAAGAAATATGGAGGTAGTCGAGCGGTTTGTTGGCCAACTGATTCACCAAGTACAAGCTGTCCTCGAAGCGAATCCCCGGTGTTTCATACTCTTCAGGTGAAAAACGATAGCCCACGATAAAATTTTTCTGACCGCTTTCGTCAACAGCCGCTGTTACTGTATCAACTAAGTGATTAATAAATATAAAACGTTTAGTTAGACTGCCACCCCACTCGTCATTTCGTTGGTTTGAATGTGGCGAGAAAAACTGCTGAATCAAGTAAGTATTAGCGCCGTGTAGCTCAACTCCGTCAAAGCCCGCCTTCATCGCACGGATCGTCGCTTCTTTAAAGTCCTGAATCACTTGGAGTATCTCATCATGCTCTAGTGCTCTAGGTGTCTCAGCACCCGGACGTTCTGCTGCTATAGCGCTGGCTGAAACAACTTGAAGCCCTCTTGTAATAGTTGAATTGGTCATACGACCACCATGGAAAATTTGGAGAATCGCTTTAGTACCACTTTGTTTAATGGTAGACGCTAAACGAGATAAAGCTGGTATAAATTTATCATCATAAACACCAAGCTCGCCTTCCCAACCTTTCCCTACTTCTTGAACATTGGCCGCAGCCGTAATGACTGCTCCCAGTTCACCAGAGCGAAGCGCATAATAATCCAGCTCATCCTTCGTCACAACGCCATCATAGAAACTCATTTTTGTTGTCATCGGCGCCATAACAAGTGGATTTTTTAATTCTAAACCACGTGAAAACGTTACTTTTTGATTAATATTAGTCATCCTCAACTCTCCCTATTTAGTTCTTACTTACTATTTTATCGTGAAAGAGATAAGATTACCAATTGAGTACTAGTTAATTTCGGTTGACGTTGAAAGACTTGCTTTCAGATAGATCTTAACGGCACTCATAGCCGCAATAACAATTAAAATCAGCGCGCCACTAATCAATAACCCCACATTCCCATCTAGTGGATTAATAGCCTGTAGAGCAGCAATTTTAATCGGAGCAAACGCAATCGCAATATTATTCCCGATCAATAAAAGCGAGGTATTACGCTCCTTATTCCCATCATCATTTTGATTGACCTGATTCATCAAGAAAGGGAAAAAGGTTCGTGCCGAAAACCCACACAAGGTAACTGCCACCCCATCAGTAAGAAGATTTGATGAGTATGCAAATAGCAACATGCCTAATGACAAGCTTAATAAGGAAATCGGTATCGTCCATTTTTTAGTAGTAAGTGTGACTTTTGAAAATAAAAGTCCTGCAGCCATCGCTCCTAAACCAATTAAAGCCAATAAATTACTGCTACTAGTCGCACTCCCATAGCCTTTCTCCATTAAAATAGCCGTCATTTTAACACCAACGACCATATATAAACTCATCGCTACAACAACTAATAAAACTTGTCTCCAAATTGGAGATGACGATTGATCTGCTGTTTTATGTTTCATTACTGGCTTATCCTTTACTTGAATACGAGGTACAAAAATCATGAACAAGACTAAAACTGGAATCGCCAATAGATGGACAAAAAAGGAATTGCGCCAGCCATTAACGAGCAACAGTCCTACTATAAAGGTTGAAAACATCCCACCTAACCCTTCACAAGCACTCTGTAAACCAATTACCTTCGCTAATTCATCACCTTCAAAAAAAGTTGTCGCAAATGAAAAAAGCAAAGGATGAAACAAACCAATCCCAACACCGAATAACACGCGACTCAATGCTAATAACCAGATCGAATGGAAGTAATATGGTAAGACACCTGCAACTAATAATAAGACGATTCCAAAAATAACAAGACTCTTATAGCCCACTATTTTGGCTAATCGATGACTAAATAATACTGTTAAAATGGTCAATAATGACGGCATCGTCATCATAAATTCAATCATAACGCTGTTGATCTGTGGATATTCTGCAATAATAGACGGCAAGTTAGCTGTGATAGCTCCAGCCGTTGTAACCAATAAAGAAACTGATAATAAACCTACTTTTAATAATAAGCGCATCTCATCATCTCGATTCCATTTATAATAAAGCGTTTTCTTTATTATAAATGAACGACCCTATACCTCGACAATAGCTACGAATCCTTTTCAATTGACCCAAACCTCTTACATCGCTTAATTTTGTCGATTGGAGGAAGTTCAGAGACTTTTTTATCGCTGAAGTTCCTTATTTCGTTATTTCAAGGAAGTTCAGAGACTATTTTCAGTTTCTATTAACTCATTTTGCTGTTTTGAGTGAATAGAAGTAATTTTTTTGATTTCTATTCACTTTCATTCTATCTTTAAAGACAAAAAAAGACTCAGGAAGAGAAATCTTCCTGAGTCTTACCGTTATATTATAACTGGGGTAGCTGGATTCGAACCAACGAGTGACGGAGTCAAAGTCCGTTGCCTTACCGCTTGGCTATACCCCACTAAAAGAGGGCGACTGATGGGAATCGAACCCACGAATGCCGGCGCCACAAGCCGGTGCGTTAACCACTTCGCCACAATCGCCAAAATTCAAAACAGGGGTAGCAGGAATCGAACCCACACCAACGGTTTTGGAGACCGTTGTTCTACCTTTAAACTATACCCCTATTATGAGTAAAATTATGGAGGGGGGCAGATTCGAACTGCCGAACCCGAAGGAGCGGATTTACAGTCCGCCGCGTTTAGCCACTTCGCTACCCCTCCAGATGGCTTGGGACGGAATCGAACCGCCGACACCTTGAGCTTCAATCAAGTGCTCTACCAACTGAGCTACCAAGCCTTAAATAAAAATTTACTTGAGTATTAATTCTAACATAGTCACTGTTACGAAACAAGTAAAGACGGTTCCGACGGGATTTGAACCCGCGATCTCCTGCGTGACAGGCAGGCATGTTAACCCCTACACCACGGAACCAATGGAGGTTAACGGGATCGAACCGCTGACATCCTGCTTGTAAGGCAGACGCTCTCCCAGCTGAGCTAAACCTCCATGATATAAACAATTTAAGGAAACACTGTGGACTTTGTCCAAGTATATCATGTCTGTAATGTCGCTAAAGCGTCAACAGCAATGATAATGACCCGTACGGGATTCGAACCCGTGTTACCGCCGCGAAAGGGCGGTGTCTTAACCGCTTGACCAACGGGCCATATTTAAAAATAAGCTAACGGAGAGTAAGGGATTCGAACCCTTGAGACAGTTTCCCGCCTACACGATTTCCAATCGTGCTCCTTCGGCCTCTCGGACAACTCTCCAAGTATAAAATGCCAAAACTTAAATTTTTCCAAAAAAAAAAAGAAAAACTCCGCAAGTAGGACTCGAACCTACGACATCTTGATTAACAGTCAAGCGCTACTACCAACTGAGCTATTGCGGAATAATATATTAAAAAAATATATGCGCGGCAGCGTCCTACTCTCACAAAGGGAAACCCTTCACTACAATCGGCGCTAAGAAGCTTAACTTCTGTGTTCGGGATGGGAACAGGTGTGACCTTCTTGCCATCGCCACCGCACATATTGTCATGGCTGTTGCTGCTTTAGCAGTTTACAGACATGATACACTTGGGCTATGCCCACAGTGTTCTTTTGAGGTTGTTCCCTCAAAACTGAATAGTTAACATGAAACCTTTGGTTTGAAACCCATTTTACTTGATTACCGTTTTATTATTGGTTAAGTCCTCGACCGATTAGTACTAGTCCGCTCCATACATCGCTGCACTTCCACTTCTAGCCTATCTACCTGATCGTCTCTCAGGGGTCTTACTCATTTAAAATGATGGGAAATCTCATCTTGAGGGGGGCTTCACGCTTAGATGCTTTCAGCGTTTATCCCGTCCACACATAGCTACCCAGCAATGCCCTTGGCAGAACAACTGGTACACCAGCGGTGTGTCCATCCCGGTCCTCTCGTACTAAGGACAGCTCCTCTCAAATTTCCAACGCCCGCGACGGATAGGGACCGAACTGTCTCACGACGTTCTGAACCCAGCTCGCGTGCCGCTTTAATGGGCGAACAGCCCAACCCTTGGGACCGACTACAGCCCCAGGATGCGACGAGCCGACATCGAGGTGCCAAACCTCCCCGTCGATGTGAACTCTTGGGGGAGATAAGCCTGTTATCCCCAGGGTAGCTTTTATCCGTTGAGCGATGGCCCTTCCATGCGGAACCACCGGATCACTAAGCCCGACTTTCGTCCCTGCTCGACTTGTAGGTCTCGCAGTCAAGCTCCCTTCTGCCTTTGCACTCTACGAATGATTTCCAACCATTCTGAGGGAACCTTTGGGCGCCTCCGTTACATTTTAGGAGGCGACCGCCCCAGTCAAACTGCCCGACTGACACTGTCTCCCCACCCGATAAGGGTGGCGGGTTAGAGTGGTCCTGCTACAAGGGTAGTATCCCAATGGCGCCTCCATCGAGACTAGCGTCCCGACTTCAATGGCTCCTACCTATCCTGTACATGTAGCAGAAACAATCAATATCAACCTGCAGTAAAGCTCCATGGGGTCTTTCCGTCCTGTCGCGGGTAACCAGCATCTTCACTGGTACTATAATTTCACCGAGTCTCTCGTTGAGACAGTGCCCAAATCGTTACGCCTTTCGTGCGGGTCAGAACTTACCTGACAAGGAATTTCGCTACCTTAGGACCGTTATAGTTACGGCCGCCGTTTACTGGGGCTTCAATTCAAAGCTTCGCCGAAGCTAACCTCTCCTCTTAACCTTCCAGCACCGGGCAGGCGTCAGCCCCTATACGTCATCTTTCGATTTTGCAGAGACCTGTGTTTTTGATAAACAGTCGCTTGGGCCTATTCACTGCGGCTGACCTTGCGGTCAGCACCCCTTCTCCCGAAGTTACGGGGTCATTTTGCCGAGTTCCTTAACGAGAGTTCGCTCGCTCACCTTAGGATGCTCTCCTCGACTACCTGTGTCGGTTTGCGGTACGGGCAGTTGGTTTCTAACTAGAAGCTTTTCTTGGCAGTGTGACATCAGGAACTTCGGTACTTAAATTTCCCTCCCCATCACAACTTGTCCGTATAGTAGAAAGCATTTGACTCTCCACAAGACTTGTTGCTTGGACGTGCTCTTCCAATCGCACGCATTTCCTTAGCCTCCTGCGTCCCTCCATCGTTCAAACAAAAACAACTGGTACAGGAATATCAACCTGTTGTCCATCGCCTACGCCTATCGGCCTCGGCTTAGGTCCCGACTAACCCTGGGAGGACGAGCCTTCCCCAGGAAACCTTAGTCATACGGTGGACGGGATTCTCACCCGTCTTTCGCTACTCATACCGGCATTCTCACTTCTAAGCGCTCCACCAGTCCTCACGGTCTAGCTTCAATGCCCTTAGAACGCTCTCCTACCACTCAACCTATTGGTTGAATCCACAGCTTCGGTGATCTGTTTAGCCCCGGTAAATTTTCGGCGCAGGGTCACTCGACTAGTGAGCTATTACGCACTCTTTGAATGATGGCTGCTTCTGAGCCAACATCCTAGTTGTCTGTGCAACCCCACATCCTTTTCCACTTAACAGATACTTTGGGACCTTAGCTGGTGGGCTGGGTTGTTTCCCTTTCGACTACGGATCTTATCACTCGCAGTCTGACTCCCGGACTTGAATCCATGGCATTCGGAGTTTATCTGAATTCGGTAACCCGAGAAGGGCCCCTAGTCCAAACAGTGCTCTACCTCCACGATTCGTTTATCCGAGGCTAGCCCTAAAGCTATTTCGGAGAGAACCAGCTATCTCCAGGTTCGATTGGAATTTCTCCGCTACCCACACCTCATCCCCGCACTTTTCAACGTGCGTGGGTTCGGTCCTCCAGTGCGTATTACCGCACCTTCAACCTGGACATGGGTAGGTCACCTGGTTTCGGGTCTACGACCACATACTCATTCGCCCTATTCAGACTCGCTTTCGCTGCGGCTCCGTCTTTTCAACTTAACCTCGCATGGGATCGTAACTCGCCGGTCCATTCTACAAAAGGTACGCCATCACCCATTAACGGGCTCTGACTACTTGTAAGCACACGGTTTCAGGTACTATTTCACTCCCCTTCCGGGGTGCTTTTCACCTTTCCCTCACGGTACTGGTTCACTATCGGTCACTAGGGAGTATTTAGCCTTGGGAGATGGTCCTCCCGGATTCCGACGGAATTTCTCGTGTTCCGCCGTACTCAGGATACTGGTAGAGCTGCTTTAGATTTCGCATACGGGGCTTTTACCCTGTTTCGCGTGGCTTTCCAGCCAGCTTCTGCTATCCATTACAGTCTCACGTCCCAGTCCTACAACCCCAAAGAGCAAGCTCTTTGGTTTGGGCTTTTCCCGTTTCGCTCGCCGCTACTCAGGGAATCGAATTTTCTTTCTCTTCCTGCAGGTAATGAGATGTTTCAGTTCCCTGCGTGTACCTCAAACACGCTATGTATTCACGTGTTTGTAATATCCTATCAAAGATATTGGGTTTCCCCATTCGGAAATCTCCGGATCATAGCTTACTTACAGCTCCCCGGAGCATATCGGAGTTAGTCCCGTCCTTCATCGGCTCCTAGTGCCTAGGCATCCACCGTGCGCCCTTATTCACTTAACCTATGGTCAAGTTTCAGCCATTGCTGGCCTTTACTATCAAACTGTTTTCGTTAAAAAACTGTTCAACGTGTAACGCGGTAAAATGTTTTGGTTTCTTACTTTATATTTCATGTTATACTATTCAGTTTTCAAGGAACAATTGGTTTGAGAGTTAACCTCTCAAAACTGAACAAGAATGTGAACATCGGCAGGTTCCATATAATTTCCTTAGAAAGGAGGTGATCCAGCCGCACCTTCCGATACGGCTACCTTGTTACGACTTCACCCCAATCATCTATCCCACCTTAGGCGGCTGGCTCCCATAAGGGTTACCCCACCGACTTCGGGTGTTACAAACTCTCGTGGTGTGACGGGCGGTGTGTACAAGACCCGGGAACGTATTCACCGCGGCGTTCTGATCCGCGATTACTAGCGATTCCGGCTTCATGCAGGCGAGTTGCAGCCTGCAATCCGAACTGAGAATGGCTTTAAGAGATTCGCTTGCCCTCGCGGGTTTGCTGCTCGTTGTACCATCCATTGTAGCACGTGTGTAGCCCAGGTCATAAGGGGCATGATGATTTGACGTCATCCCCACCTTCCTCCGGTTTGTCACCGGCAGTCTTATTAGAGTGCCCAACTGAATGCTGGCAACTAACAATAGGGGTTGCGCTCGTTGCGGGACTTAACCCAACATCTCACGACACGAGCTGACGACAACCATGCACCACCTGTCACCTTGTCCCCGAAGGGAACGTCCTATCTCTAGGAGTGTCAAGGGATGTCAAGACCTGGTAAGGTTCTTCGCGTTGCTTCGAATTAAACCACATGCTCCACCGCTTGTGCGGGTCCCCGTCAATTCCTTTGAGTTTCAGCCTTGCGGCCGTACTCCCCAGGCGGAGTGCTTAATGCGTTAACTGCAGCACTGAAGGGTGGAAACCCTCCAACACTTAGCACTCATCGTTTACGGCGTGGACTACCAGGGTATCTAATCCTGTTTGCTCCCCACGCTTTCGAGCCTCAGCGTCAATTACAGACCAGAGAGTCGCCTTCGCCACTGGTGTTCCTCCATATATCTACGCATTTCACCGCTACACATGGAATTCCACTCTCCTCTTCTGCATTCAAGTTCCCCAGTTTCCAATGACCTTCCACGGTTGAGCCGTGGGCTTTCACATCAGACTTAAGGAACCGCCTGCGCTCGCTTTACGCCCAATAAATCCGGACAACGCTTGCCACCTACGTATTACCGCGGCTGCTGGCACGTAGTTAGCCGTGGCTTTCTGGTTGGGTACCGTCAAGGTAAGAGTAGTTACTCTCCTACTTGTTCTTCTCCAACAACAGAGTTTTACGATCCGAAAACCTTCTTCACTCACGCGGCGTTGCTCCGTCAGACTTTCGTCCATTGCGGAAGATTCCCTACTGCTGCCTCCCGTAGGAGTTTGGGCCGTGTCTCAGTCCCAATGTGGCCGATCACCCTCTCAGGTCGGCTACGCATCATCGTCTTGGTAGGCCGTTACCCTACCAACTAACTAATGCGCCGCGGGTCCATCTCCAAGTGACAGCACAAAGGCCGTCTTTCCTTCAGCTTCCATGTGAAAGCTGAAACTATGCGGTATTAGCACCCGTTTCCGGATGTTATCCCCCTCTTGAAGGTAGGTTACCCACGTGTTACTCACCCGTTCGCCACTAACGTCATAAGGAGCAAGCTCCTTAATCAATTCGTACGACTTGCATGTATTAGGCACGCCGCCAGCGTTCGTCCTGAGCCAGGATCAAACTCTCATGTTAAATGTGGGCTCTTGTACAGAAACCCGACATGAAAAGCTGAATAGCTCTTTTTGCTGACTTAATGTTTTTGCGATTACTATCGCGATTCGTTGTGTAATCCTTATAAATAAGAATTACCCTGCACGTTTGGTTCGTTCATTCTTTGTTCAGTTTTCAAAGGTCAAATCCGTTATCACGTGTTACGTTAAGTTCGTGTCGTGACAACTTCTATATATTAACACGGTGTTAATTATGTGTCAATCGTTTTTTAAAAACTTTTTTTAAAAAGTTTTTTTTGCTGCTTTTTGAGAAGCAACTTTTATATCCTATCATCTTAACAAGCCTTTGTCAAAACTTTTTTAAAAGTAGACAGGTCGTTCGGACAACTTCTAAATAATAGCATCTGCCTATACAAGTGTCAACAGAATTTTAAAAAAGATTTTAAAAGATGACATAAACAATCATAACATAGAGTTGGTAACGTTGTCAAATACTACAATTCAAGAAAAAAGGAAGAGCTACAATTGTAGCCCTTCCCCCTTCATCTTAGTAAACAAAGTTCCTTAAACTAAGTACCAACACTACATCCGTTGGTAAATTTTCATTTAACTTCGGTTTGATGTTCCACTTTTAGGGGATCCGATTTTTAATTATCCTTTTTCGGCTTTCCCGTTTATAAAGGAACAATGCCACTAGATGAAGTTGTATAATGCGAAAGTCTTTTACCATCAAACGGGCATCTCGCCTCTCATTTGATTAGACTTTCTTTGATATAGAACTTACAGTGTTCTATACCATACATGAATCGTAAGGTTCCAAGAAACATCTTCAGTAAAAACGAACTTCTAATCTCTTTTTCTGAAATTGTTCTTTCATTTAAACGTTCTTCTTGTCCTGCTACTGACTTTTTCTAGATTTTCATCTCTATACTTAAATCTCTTACATTATATAGAAAGAAGACGTTTCTATTAATAGAACCTTTACGACTCTACGTAAAGAAAGATTTGCATACACTTCTCTTATCTTTACTGCTTTTGTTTCTTACGAAATGTAATTTGTATCCGTCTCTACACTTGTATATTAACATGAAAACGTTTTCTTGTAAAGCGAAATGTCTATTTTTTATGGATTTATATAAAAAATCAAAGACTTGCTAGTCTCCGATCTTTCTCTATTTATTATTAACTGCTTGTAAAATAGCTTCTAAGTTTAAATCCGCAGTATGTTCCACAAATAGATCTGCTGCCTTCATTGATTCAGCGTTACCTACTCCTACAGAGAACATGCCGGCTGCATTAACTGCAGCAATTCCTGCTTCAGCATCTTCTACACCAATGCATTCCTCAGCTTTCAAACCTAATAGTTCAGCACCTTTGATAAAGATTTCTGGATCTGGTTTCCCCTTTGCCAACGATGCAGGATCAACAATCGTACCAAATTCTTCTTTTAGACCCAGACTCTCCAAAATGGCAGGTCCATTTTTACTTGCGCTTGCTAGAGCTAGCTTCAACTGTTTACTTTTACAGTCCTCGATGAATGTCGAAATTCCTGGCAAAATATCTGAAGGTGTAATTTGCTTAATCAACTCTTTATATTGCTCATTTTTTTCGTGGGCAAGAGCTTCTTTTTCTTCTTGTGAATAGTCATTTTGCTTGTTACCTAATTCTAGAATGCGTTCTAAAGAATCCATTCGACTAATTCCTTTTAAATTTTCATTGAATGCTCTATCAAAAGGAATTCCAATTTTTTCACCAAGTTCTTTCCAAGCTAAATAGTGAAATTCTGCGGTATCTGTAATAACACCGTCTAAATCAAAAACAACACCTTTAATCATCTGACATTCCTCCTACTTATCTGTTTAAAAATCAGCTTGGGAAAAATCCCAAGCTGATTTTTATTTTAATGGTTGTTTAATTGAATCACTTAAAGTAACCACATCGTCCCATAAGAGAACATCTATTGACTCGCCCTCTTCTAAAGATAGACTTAAGCCATCTTTTGCGACATGAACATCCAACAAGCGATCACGGAAGTTAATCTTAAAGTCATAGCTATCCCATTGTTTTGGTAAGAATGGTTTGAATGATAGACGACCATCTACAATACGCATGCCAGCAAAGCCTTGAACAATTGCTAACCATGCACCACTCATTGATGTAATATGTAGACCGTCTTCTGTATCATTGTTATAGTTATCTAAATCTAAACGCGCTGTACGAGAATATAACTCAACTGCTTTATCTTCCATACCTAATTCAGCAGCTAATACTGCGTGAATACTTGGAGACAATGACGATTCGTGAACAGTTAGCGGTTCATAGAAATCAAAGTTAGCTTGTTTTTCTTCTTGTGTGTAGCGATCATTTAAGAAATAAATACTTTGAAGCACATCGGCTTGTTTAATGTATGGCGAACGTAAAATTTTATCCCATGACCAGTTTTGATTTAACGGGAGATTCTCTGGATCTAATTCTGCTACCGGTGTCAAATCTTTATCTAAGAAAGTATCATGTTGAACAAAAATACCTAGCTCATCATCATATGGGTAGTACATTTTTTCAATAATATCTTGCCACTGTTGACGTTCTTCATCAGAAACGGCCAATTCTGCCGCTTTTTCATGAGATAGTTTTGCTAAAGTATCTAGTGTATATTCTAGCGTCCAAGTAGCCATGCGGTTTGTGTGATAGTTATTATTAATATTATTCTCGTATTCGTTAGGGCCGGTTACGCCATGAATCATATAGCGGTCATTGCGTTTAGAGTAATGCACACGGTCTGCCCAGAAACGCGAAATCGCAACAAGGACATCCACACCTTCGTTTAAAACATATGACTCATCGCCGGTATAATTCGTATAATTGTAAATCGCATGGACCATTGCCCCATTACGGTGAATTTCTTCAAAAGTAATTTCCCACTCGTTGTGACATTCCACACCCGTAAAGGTAACCATTGGATAAAGCGCGCCTTTCAACCCTTGCATTTGAGCATTGTGAACAGCGCCATCTAGTTGGTTATGACGATAAACGAGCAAATTACGAGAAATTTCTGGGTCTGCAACGGATAGATACATCGGTAAAATAAATGCCTCTGTATCCCAATAGGTTGCACCACCATATTTTTCACCAGTAAATCCTTTTGGTCCAACGTTTAGTCGGCTATCTTCACCATAATAAGTAGAGAATAAGCCATATAGGTTAAAACGTAACCCTTGCTGTGCTTCATCATCACCTTGAATTTTCACGTCTGCCTTATTCCAACGCGTTGCCCAAGCTTCTGTATTTTCAACTAAGAGCTGGTCAAAGCCCTTATGAGCTGCAGCTTCTACTAATTGACGAGCCTGTACACGTTGCTCAGAGTCCGCAACATCTCGACTCGTTACAATCGCTACATATTTATTCAATGTTACCGTGTCACCCGCTGCAACTTTTCCACTAAATTCTTCTGCGACCAGCAACGACTCCGAAGAACTAGCAGTATAATTAACAGCCGTTACTTGGTTAACCATTGCGCCAGTCACAGTAAAACGATCAATACCAAAATTATTTGGAACTGTTTTAGCTGTTAAGTAAGCTGGTTTTTCAACACTCGTTTCTACAGCTTCCCAGAACATTTCTTCATAGTTAGCATCTTCGTTTTGTACATTATTATCTAAGGCAGATGTCAGTTTGATTTCTGGATTTCCTTTTAAAATTTCAGCTGAAATCTGAATAGCAGCAATCTCTTTGTCTACAATACTCAAGAAACGCTTGAAGCTAAACCGAATTTCAACCTCTTCAGACGCACTTTTCCATGTGTAATGGCGATTTAAGACACCTGTTTTCATATCTGATTCAAGATAGAAGTCACTAAAGTTATCGGTCGCTAAGTCAACCGGATGACCATCAACTTCAATCCCCACCTTAATAAAGTTCATAGCATTAATCACTTTACCAAAATATTCTGGGTAACCGATTTTCCACCAACCAACACGTGTTTTATCTGGGTACCATACACCAGCTAAATAAGTGCCCTCATGGGTATCTGCAGAATAACCTTCCTCAAAGTTTCCTCTTTGTCCCATGTAACCATTACCGATTGACGTTAAACTTTCTTGCAATCGTTTGTCCTCTTTATGTAAGGTTGTTGTTTTTAATTTCCAAGGATCAATATCAAATAATCGTTTCACCGAAATTTCTACTCCTTCCAAGCTATATTGACTTCGAAGCGATGACAAGGTTCATCCTATTAGGCGCCACCCCTATGACTACTTGCTTCTCGTTTTCGTTTTGCGACATAGTCCTCTGAAAACTGTGTGCGGAAGTAGATCAGCACTAGCATAACCACTAGACCAAATGTTTGCACACTCATAATCATCGATATATCTGGCATCACTAACCCTAATAGGAAAGCAAGTAAAACGGGAATCCCCATCGCATTCAAAATTAAATTAACACTTTCTTTGTATGTATTTATTTCTATCATCGCGCTGCGTCCAGCTAAGCGGATAAAGAAGGCTGCTCCAAATACTAATAAGAGATTCATCATTAGTAGCATTCCCGTTATCATGAACGAATAGGTCGCTACAATAAACACTCGGTTGTATTGGAACCACTGGCGGTTTATCTCCGCCTGCAAGTCATCAACTGTCTGCCAGCCATTTAGCTGGACATCAGCTGTATAAGTAATTTCGCTAACTGGTAAGTCTCCTTCTTTTAGATAGAATCGGTCTTCTGCAAACACGAGAGCGTTTGTCATCTCTAAAGCCTCTTCAATTTCCTGTTCGTCTACGCCACCTAATACGATTCCCACTTCTTTTTCAAGGATAAAAGGCTCTGTAAAAGTGACCTGCCCTTTTTCGGAAGTGGTTTGATTCAGACTATCAACGACGTCTTCATCAATTAAGTCGTAAATAGCTGGAAAAGTGGATTTTAATTGAATGGCTTCAGTTTGAGTAAAGTTCATAACAATAGGAATCATCATAATCCCATTTAAAAACAAAATAACAAATAGTAGCTTTGGCCAACTGAGTTGTTTTCTTCCTATAAAATTCTTCACAGGCGTTAAAACACTATTAAAGTAGTTTATTGGAAATGATTTGTTTTGCATGTTCATCCATCCTTTTTTAAATTGATTCATTTTATTCTAGTTGAAGCATGCAATTCAAGCAACACGGCAGCCAGTGATTAACCTTTTGTTCCCCCTGCTGTTAAACCAGAAACAAAGTTCTTTTGTAAGAAGAAGAACAGTGTTGCGATTGGAACAGCAATTAAGATTGCCCCCGCAGCAAACAGTGCTACACGTTGGTCTCTTTGGTTATTAATAAATGTTTGCAAGCCATTAGCAACAGTATAGTTTTCAGGTGATCGAAGCAAGAAGCGAGCAAGTAGGTACTCTCCAAACGGTGACATAAATGCCCACAGTGCTTGAACAGCAATCATCGGTCTAACTAAAGGTAAAATAATCTGCCAGAATGTACGGAAATGTCCCGCGCCGTCTAAGCGAGCTGATTCATCCAATTCAAGGGGAACCGTATCAAAATATCCTTTCATCAACCAGGTGTTCATTGGAATACCACCACCGATATAAACGAAAATCAAGAACCAGTGTTGGTCTAGACCACCAATTAATAGGGCCATAACGTAGAAGGCTGTTAAAGCAGCAGTTGTCGGTACCATTTGAACAATTAAGAAAAATTTCAAGGATTGTTTTCGTCCAATAAAACGATAGCGACTGTAAGCAAAACCAGCTAATGTAATGGCTGTTACTTGAATAACCATTGTAGTAATAGCAACTTTTAAGGTATTCATATACCACTGTGGGTATAATGTTTCTTGGAATAAGCGTTTAAAGTTATTCAATGTCCATGGACCTGTTAATTTCAAGTCGAACGCTAGAATGTTACCTGCACGGAATGCTGAAGTTGCTGTAATCAACAGTGGGTAAATAATAATGATGCTTAATGTAATCAGATAAGCATAGGTAAATAGTTTATTGAGTCGACGACTTGTCTTTTGTGTTCTAATTTTCTTTGGTTTAGTCTGTGTCATTTCCATCAATCCTCCATTTCAAATGCACGTGTGCGGCTGAAGATAAGCATTGAGATTGTAATAACAACAGCTGAAATAATCAATGTTACCGCAGATGCAATATTAAACTGTGGTGACTGGCCAGTTGTTAACTTGTAAATCCAAGAAATCAAAATGTCAGTTGAGCCTGCACCTGAGCCGACACTACCCGGTCCCCCTCGTTAAAGAGGTAGATCATGGAGAAGTTATTAAAGTTACCGGTATACTGTGTCACAAAAATAGGTGCTGCCACAGCAAAAATTTGCGGTAGCGTGATATAACGGAATTTTTGAACGGACGTAGCACCATCAATAACAGATGCCTCATACCAGTCAGATGGAATAGATTGTAAAATACCCGATACTAATACATAAATATAAGGGAATCCTAACCAACCTTGAATCGCAATAATGGCAATTTTCGTCCAAAATGGATCTGTTTTCCAAGCAATAGCCGGAATATCGACAAATGGTAGGTTATTGATAAACGGAATAACTTGAGAGTTGATTGCCCCCACACTATCATTAAACATATTAGAAAAGGACATAATAGTAATAAAGGCAGGAACTGCCCAAGGTAACAATAAAATTACCCCAAAAATTCGTTTTCCTTTAATAAAGGGTTGGTTTAATACAACCGCGGTTAAGACACCAAGAACCAGCTGTAATGTTGTAGCCGATACGGTCCAAATAACTGTCCAAGAAAAGACCTCAAAGAAGGTATCGCGGTAGGTACTCAATGAGAAAATACTTGCAAAGGTTTCGAACCCTACCCAATCCACGAGATTAGCTGGTGGAATATGGTAGAAATCATAGTTAGTAAAGGAAATAAAAATGGTTACTAACACAGGAAAGAGAATAGCAAACAGCATCACGAAATAGGCTGGAACTGTTAACATATATGCAAAGCCATTGTTATAGGCATTTAGCAAAATACTTTTCACTGTGTAATTAACAGACTTAGGATCTAGCGCACGCATTTTCGCAACGCGACGTGCATCATAAATATTAATGGCGTAAATTAAAATAAATACCACCATAATGAGAATTTGCATGGAACCTTCAATTAGCATAAACAGGGAGTGATCTTCCCTTGGGACTGTTCCAAGAGTAACTAACCCTTCAAGAGCCCCTGCTCCATATACAACCATTTCAATAATAAAAACAATTAAAATAGCAAAAAAGACTAGAGCTTTAAATACTTGCTTATTGTAAAGCTGTCCGAGTCCTGGAATAAGTGAAAGAAGCGTCGCTTTTTTTATATTTTTTTCTTGCTCCTCAGTATAAACAACCGTTTTTTTCTTGCTTTCTTTATCAGCCACTTTAATTCCCCCTCCTCTAAAAATAAAAGTTATTTTTCAATAAAATTGGCAGAGACAGAATGTCCGTCTCTGCCGATAATGTTGCGTTACTTAGTTTAGCCGCAGATTATCTTAATATTTTTGTTCAATATTTTGTTTGATAAGCTCTACAGTATCATTTGCTGATTCTTCAGCTGTCTTTTTATTTGATCCCGCGTCAAACATCATTGTTTCTGCACCAGCCCAAACTTCTGCCATTTCTGGAATATTTGGCATTGGAACAGCAGTATTGTATTGTTCGATAACGGCTACAGCTAATTCATTATCACCTGCATCAGCAATTTGTTTGCGTGCTGCTTGGTTAGCAGGAATTTCATTTGTGTAATCTGTGAACAATGCCATCATATTTTCTTCATTTGTTACATAGTTCAACCACTCTTGTGCTAATTCGCCTACTTCTGAGTAAGAAGAGATAATCCAAGCCTTACCACCCGCGAATGGTGCGTATGCTTCACCATTTGGTAATGTCGGAACAGGTGCAACACCATAGTTCACGCCACCATCACGGTAGCCAGCAGCTCCCCATGGCCCGTTGATAGTCGCAGCAGTTTTTCCACTAATAAATTGATCATTAATGAAGTTACCTGACGTTGTTTTATCTAACATTCCTTGTGGCCAAATTTCTTGGAACCATTTTTGAGCGTATTCAATCGCTTCAATGGCTTCTGGTGTATTCAAACCGATATCAGAAATATTTATTCCTTCTTCACCAAACACATAACCACCAAATCCTGCTAGTAAACCATATGAGTTATAGAAGTCTACCCAGTTTGCTAAAAAGGCCGTTGATTTACCTGCTTCAGATGCAAATGCAAAGCGCTCATCTTCTGTTAGTGCCTCCAATTCTGCAAAGGTTGTTGGAGCAGTGTCAATTAAATCCTTGTTATAGTACATTACTAATGCTTCAATAACGAATGGGGAACCAAAGTAAGTAGCATCAGCAGTAACTTGAAGTTCATCCGTTGAGTCATAACGACCATCGTCTGGCAATTCAACTTCTAATAAGTGACCTTGTAATCCCAAACCACCTACACGGTCGTAAGGTGCAATCATAACGTCTGGACCTAATCCTGCAGGGCCATCCAATGGCAATGCTTCTAAGTTATCAAACATATTGATCTCTGCTAACTCAATTGTGACACCATACTCTTCTTCAAAAGCTGGAATAATTGATTCAACAAATGATGTATAGTCACCCTCCACTGTTACTTTTAATGTTTGTCCAGAAAAATCTCCTGCTGCATCACTTGTCTCTGTTGTGTCAGCTGTATCACTTCCTGCTGGTGCTTCACTCTCATTAGCATCTCCGCTACCACCACATGCAGCTAATAAGAATGCTGCTGACGCTGTAATCAAACCTAATTTTGTTTTTTTCCAATCTGAAACCATTGGACATCCTCCTTTAAATATATGTACTAGTTTTTTATTACAACTCTATTATGTAATTGTTACACCTTTATTGCAAGCGTTTACTCATTGTTATCGGTAACAGAATCATAACAATGAGTTTTTTCTCATTAAACTTGGCTCAACTGAGCCTCGTGAAAATAAGCAAAGATAATTGGCTTTCCACTCGTCAACAAAACGCCATCACGAACAACATACTCTTCATCATGAAGTAGATTTTTATAACTACCATCTGGTACATCCACTTGAATAACATGAGTCCCACCGTCAAGGTTAAAAATACCTACTATAGTTTTTTCGTTATGGATATAGGAACCAAGCACCACTTCCACACCTTCAGCAGCCCTTAAAGAATAAGCACCTTCACGAACTGCATCATCCTGTTTGAAACGATAAAGTTTTTGGATCAATTGTGTTAAATCAACATTAGCTTCATTCCATTTCACCACGTCTTTATTAAATAAGTCGGGCAAATGGTCAAACCCTTTTTCTTGTCCTGCAAACAATAAGGCAGTTCCTTTTTGGAAGTAGGAGAAAGCCGTCCAGTTTGCAAGGGCATCAGTATCTTTAATATAACTCCTAATACGAGGTTGGTCATGATTTTCCAAGAACCTCAACTTCACATAATTTTCAGGATAGATACCATCTTGGAACATCAAAATATCCAAATAATGCTTCAGCGTAATCTCCTTCCACATATATTGTTCAAAGAAATGATGAACATCATAGTCGTAAGTCATATCAAATGCACGGTAAACTTCGCTATCAGAAAGTCCAACGTTTTTACGATCACGATGTTGTCTTAAAAATGACGTATGCACAGATTCGGCTAGCCAAATGGTATCAGGATTAACAGTAGAGACGGCTTCTCTGGCTTCTTCCCAAAATGCAATTGGAACAAGACTAGCGACATCACATCGAAAGCCATCTACTTTTTCCGCCCACATTTTTAGCGTGTCGATTAAATAGTCCCATAATCCGCGGTGGCTATAATCAAGATCGACAATGTCGTACCATTCTCCTACTTTATTTCCCATATTGCCGTTAGGTCGGCGGTAGAACCATTCTGGATGCTCATGGACTAAAACTGAATCTGGTGATGTGTGATTATAAACCACATCAATCATCACTTTCATATCATGTTTGTGCACTTCAGAGACAAACTGTTCGAAAGTTTCCATCGTTCCATATTCAGGGTTAATACTGCGATAATCCTGAATAGCATAAGGGCTCCCAGCTACCCCTTTACGCATCACTTCTCCAATAGGATGAATTGGCATCAGCCAAATGATATCGACACCCAGCCCCTTGATTCTTGACAAGTCTGGAATAATTGATTCAAATGTTCCCTCTTGTGTATGATTGCGTACATAAATGGAGTAAATCACTTGATTGCGTAAACGCGTATCAGTTTGAATAGCCATCTAATCTTCCTTTCTTTTATTCATGAGTATCTTCAAAGTCTGTTAATAAAACGACTGCGCCGTAAGGACTTAGCTTGGCATGGTTTTTGATAATACGAACACCTTCATTTTCTAGAATCACCCGACGGTAGTCATTCTCTCCTTCCTCAGAAAGAGGATAGAGTTGTGGTTGATCAGTGACATTACAAATAACGGTCGCTAACTTATTACGGTACTCGCGCTCGTAAACATAGAGCTCAGGACTTGTTTCAATCAATCGATAGTCCCCATAGATAAAGAGCTCGGTCCGTTTTAAATCAAGAACTTTTTTATAATGAACAAGAATACTAGTAGGGTTGGAAGTTTGTGATTTCACTGTATAGGACGGTTCAATATTCACACCACTCCACGGTTTTACTTCTGAAAATCCAGCAAACTCACTATCATTCCACTGCATAGCACCTCTTCCAGCGTCTTTTGACGTTTCCCTCATATTATGGAGCACCCACTCGCGGGTGTAGCCGTATTCAAGTGCTTTTTTATAAAAATCATCGGCTTCTGGTGAATTGAAATCTTCAATGTTATCGATATAAAGATTTTTCATGCCAATTTCTTCTCCATTATAAATAACAGGTATGCCCTTTTGAAGGTACATCAAAGTGGCTAGCATTTTAGCACTGTTATCTCGGTAAATATGATCATCGCCAACACGAGAAACAACGCGGGCCATATCATGGTTGTTCCAGTAAAGAGTTGGGCCACCAATGTCAGACATTTCCTCTTGCCATTCGTTCATCGTTTCTTTGAAACGGTCGAAGAGTAGCGGTGCACGCTGCATGTTGCCATTTAGGCGCCAGTCCTTACTTTCTTCGTCGACGGGGAAGTAGCGGAAGGTAATCACTGAATTACAACCGCCTTCATTTGGATCGCTGTAGGTTCTCGCTAAGTGAACATCAGCTGATGCGGCCTCGCCAACAATAAAAATATCAGGGAATCGTTCACGTAAACGCGATGTAAACATCTTCATGTAAGTATTTACTTTGGGCAAGTTAGCATAGTACTGTTCAGCAATTGCAATCTCCCCTTCTGGTAAATCCAGATCTGGGAATCCGTCTTCCTTTTGAATATGGATAAAAGCATCCACCCGGAAGCCATCAATTCCTTTATCTAACCAGAAGAAACAAATATCTTCTAGCGCACGGTGAACATCTGGATTTTCCCAGTTTAAATCTGGCATTTCCTTGGCGAATAAATGGAAGTAATACTGGTCGTCACTCGGCTCCTTCTCCCAAACAGAGCCACGGAAAAACCCTTCCCAATTATTAGGAGGTTCTTGGCCATTGTTCTTACCATCGTGCCAAATGTAGTAGTCACGGTAAGGATTGTCCCTACCTTTAATGGCTTCTTGGAACCAAGGATGTTGGTCAGACGTATGGTTGAGAATGAGGTCAAAAATGACTTTAATCCCTCTAATATGGGCTTCATGGATTAATTGCTCCACATCGGCCATTGTGCCAAATTGTGGATCGATTGCCATATAATTCGAAACGTCGTAACCGTTATCAACTTTAGGTGAAGCAAAAATGGGATTCAGCCAAATCATATTGACGCCTAAGCTTTGAATATAATCTAATCGTTTAATAATACCTGGAATATCGCCAACGCCGTCTGCGTTGCTGTCTTGAAAACTCATGGGATAAATTTGATATAAAATCGTTTCGTGCCACCATGGTTGGTGCTCCATTACAATATCCTCCTTTTTCTCTTCTTCTTAGCTATAGCTTACCGTGAAATCGGTTAACTTACAAAGATGTTTTAGCTGTTACCGATATCAATTTTAGGCATAAAAAGTTATAATAAAGCTATTGAGGCTGGAAGGAGTGGCAGGATGGATAAAAAAATAGGTTTTATTGGAACAGGTAATATGGCAACCGCCATTATAAAAGGCTTAATTAAGACAGGATTTGCGACAGCAGATCAGATCATTTCGTCTCGGAGAAACCAAGACTTACTCAATCAGTTAAAGAATGAAACGGCTATTCAGGTAACGACAGATAATAAGAAAGTCGCTGCCCAGGCAGATGTTTTATTTTTAGCAGTGAAACCACACGTTTATGAGGATGTTATCGCGGAAGTAAAAGACTTTGTAAAAGATGACGTCATTGTGGTGAATATTGCAGCCGGCAAGAGTATCGCCTTTATTGAAGAGCAATTTGGAAAAAAAGTGAAAGTGGCGCGCGCTATGCCGAATACCCCTGCCCTCGTTGGTGAGGGAATGGTCGGATTGTGCTTTAACGACCAACTTACTTCTGACGAAGAGCAGTTAATGAAGTCATTATTTGCTAGTGTTGGGAAAGTTGAAATCATTGATGAAGGCTTGTTAGATGCGGTTGTTGGCGCTAGCGGTTCCTCGCCAGCACTCTTATATATGGTCATTGAAGCGATGGCGGATGCAGTCGTTAAGGCTGGAATGCCACGCCAACAAGCTTATACCTTTGCCGCACAAGCGATGGTTGGAACGGGTAAAATGATTTTAGAAACAGGCAGTCATCCTGGCTTGTTGAAAGACCAAGTTTGTTCGCCTGGCGGATCTACTATTGAAGGAGTTATTCGAGCTGAAGAAGCTGGCCTAAGAGCAGCGGTTATAGCAGGTGTGGATGCAACAATTCAAAAGTCGATTGAGATGAATAAATAGAAAGAGTGCGACAAAAGGCGTTTAGCCCCGATAGATTTTAGAGGCTGGGGATTTTCCCCAGTCTTTTTTGTCGAGATGTAAGATACAGACTAAAAATATCAGCTGTATCTTACATTCAAGGGTCTAAATGTGCGATACAGCTCATTTTTTGAAGCTGTATCGCACACTTAAGTAAATAAAAAGGCGCTGGAAAAAATCCAGCCCCTGAATAAAATGAAAATCGCAGTGAAACAATCAAAATTTTGATTGTTTCACTGCGATTTTGTTATTTGTTAATAACTCTCGTACTATTACGAATGACCAGTTGTGGTGAAAAGGCAATATTTTCAATTTCTTTATCAGGATAGTTGATTTTTTCTAACAAGACAGCCGCACAACTTTCTCCTATTTTATAGACGTCTTGCTTAATAGTCGTTAATTTCGGTTCCGAAATCTGATCTAAAAATACCCCATCAAAGCCAATCACACCATAATCCTCCGGCGCACGCATTCCTGCCTGTCTAATCCCAGTTGTTACACCAATAGCTAAACGGTCTGAACTGCAGACAAAACACGTATCTTTTGGATAATGAGCAAGGTTTTCACGAATAAAATTACGCGAGTGTGTGGAATGATTACCAAAACGAATAATTTCTGTTTGCAAGCCAGCCGACTCCATGGCTTCCAAATAACCTTGTTCACGCGACCGTTCAAATCGTGCATCCACATCAATTCCAATAAACACAATCTTGGAATAACCATTGGCAATTGCGTAGGAGGTAGCCTTGCGGGTTCCTTCTCTATTATCGGAATCGACATAATTGAAACCGTAGTCATTCTCTCCAAATAATACGACCGGTTTGTCAATCTCTGCTATCCAAGCATAATCTTCTTCTCTCATCCCCATTATAATGAAGCCATCGCATTCAGTACGATCGTTGCTGTATGGTGTTACTAATTGCAGCGCGTAATGGTTGTTATTCAACTCATTTGCAATTCCAATTAACAAATTCATATAGTAGGGCTCGGTAGTATCCAATTCCTCTAAAATCATTACTTTGACAACAAGTGTCCGATTCTGCGCTAAAGCTTTAGCCACTTTGTTTGGCCGATAGTCCAGCTCCGTCATCGCCGCATAAACAAGCTCACGTAATTCTTCTGTTACTTGTTCAGGATGATTGATGACACGTGAAACTGTCATTTTCGACACATTAGCGACTTTAGCCACATCTGATAAAGTTGGCATGCGATTCTCCTTCCTCATCTAGTTCAATGAAGAATAACTTTAATTTGAACTAACACCTTCTATTATAGCTTAGAAAAAAGCTATTTCCTATAGTGGAAACAGCCTAATTTTCGAACTTTTGTTCACTTTTGAGACAGTCTGGACAGCTGCCATAAACTTCCATTTTATGATGAGAAACTTCAAAACCAATCAAGCTATGTGCTACCTCATCAATGTCATCTAAAACAGGATAATACAAATCCACAACAACCCCGCACTTTTCACAAATAGCGTGATAATGCTGCGTATTAGTAAAGTCGAATCGGCTGGACGTATCACGATGGGATAACTCTTTAACGAAACCAATCTTGCTAAATAAATGTAAGTTATTATAGACCGTTGCCTGACTCATATTTGGAAAATCAGCATGCAAAGCGCGATAAATTTCCTCAGCCGTTGGATGGGTATCCGATTCTGCCATATAATGGAGAATCGCTTCTCTTTGCGGTGTGATTCTTATTTTTTCATTGCGTAACTTATTAAGGGAATCTCTAACAATAGCGTGCACTCTCTTCTCCCTTCTTTCTATGGCTTATTTACGAAAACATTCTTTATAAATTGATTATAGCAAAAATACTTTCAATTGGAAATACGCTCCAAGATTGTCTTTATGACCGATGTCGCTTAAAATAGAAGTAAATGACTGATTGGTCTTTCTATTCTATTCGTTTAGATATATAATATCTGGCGTACTTGAATAAAGTGAAAGATTACAATTTGATCTAAATATATATTCCGGAGCTGAAAAAAATGAAACTTGGAGCCCGATCGTTCAAAACAGGACTCGCTGTCGCACTATCCTTATTACTTGCACAATTTTTATTTCCTGAAAGTGGTGTTATTGCAGGTATCTCTGCCGTATCGTCTACGCAACCTTCTGTAGCCAGATCTTATACCTTTATGAAAGAAAGATTATTAGCCAATACCATTGGTGGTGTGCTAGCAGGTCTCATTGCCTGGTCTATCGGTTCCAACCTTCTCATTATTGGCCTTTCCGTGGTCATACTGATTTCACTTCTAAACTACCTTAACCTAGGCAAGGTGATTTCACTATCCGTTGTAACTATGATCGTTATCATGATGTCGACAAGCGACAATCTCTTTTATACAGCGGCTATTCGCGTAGCAGAAACCTTTATTGGTGTTGTGGTAGCCTTTTTGGTCAATTCATTTATTCATCCACCAAAATATGACGATCGCCTCTTTCACACAGTGGACTATGCGACTAGTGAATTTTTAGTTTGGCTGCGTGCAGGCCTACGTAAAAACACTGAATTTTCTATTATGAATAAAGATCTGAAATGGGCTCGCCAACAATTAGGGCTGATGGATAAATATTTCCAACTCATGCAAGAAAGTCATATGCCTTTTAGAAAAAAAAGAATGTTAGAGCTCAAACAGTTAGTTATCTACCGACGCATGCTAGCGTGCTCTCGTTCAGCTTATCATGTTTTAAAAGTCCTACATGATCACGAAAATGTCTTCTTTAGTTTCTCACCAGATATGAGGATTATGATTCGAGAACGGCTTGAAACCTTGATGAGCGGCCACGAACAAATTATGTTGAAATTTAGCGGGCGTGTGCCAGCTGAACAAGTTAACTTCTTTGAAGCTAATAAAGAAGAACGCCAACTATTGGTGAAACGCTTCTTCGATCATACCCGCAAAGAAGGCGAACTCAGCGATTTTACTAACCAAAAAGGTTACGGTCCCATCCATTTAATGAGCGCCATACTCGCTTATGAAGATGACCTCATCCATTTCAATAAATTAGTGACCAATTACCGCTCAAATGTAACTCATCATGGCTTTTCACCTATGGATAACTTTTAAATAAACCGAGACTTCGCCTCTCGGTTTATTTTTTTGGCTGTATCTCCCATTTGCGTGGGCACAAGAAAAGCGGACAAGTCCGCCTTGGCCTATGAAAAAATAGGAAATTTGACCCTGAATTGTCAGGAGACTTCACGCTTCAGCGGGTTAGTCGAATGATATGCGTTAGCGAGCAGCGAAGCGCGCAATGGGGCAAATTTATCTTTTTTTCAGTAGGCCAGGACTTGGGAGCTAGACATTGATGGCTGAACTTATAATCCCCTAGTCCACAAGAAAAGTTGGGGAGCCCCAACTTCTTGTTTTATCTAAAGATCCACTTCTCAAAGGCATGGGCAACGCCATCCTCTTGGTTTGAAAGAGTAACTTGATTGGCTATTGTAAGCAAGCGCTTTGTGCCGTTCGCCATCACGACGCCTAGACCAGCAGCGTGAATCATTTCGTAATCATTTTCCCCATCGCCAATCGCCATTACTTCATCCATAGTGAATCCAAGGTGCTTGGCTAGTTTTTCAAGAGCGGTCCCTTTATTGATCCCTTTCACCATAACTTCAATCAAGAAATCTTGGCTTCTCACAATATAAAAACGGTCACGATAATCGGCTGGAATGGCTGCTTCAATGACATCTAGTTCTTCTTTCGCCCCTACATATAATAACTTGAGTAATTGCGAGTGCTCATTCAAGTCATCAATAGTAACCAGGTCAAGTTTCATATTAACAGTATCACTCTCGTCACTCATACGCTTTGAAATAGAGGCGGTTTGTGGATCCTCAACTAATAAAAGAAAATCCTCTTCGTTTAAGGTACAAATATCGGCTGGAAAGTTTTTTCCAAATTCATACAGCTCACGAAGATCAGCTAGCTGCAAAGGCACTTCTTCTACAACTTCATGACTATCGGTCCGTGTAATGCAGGCTCCGTTATGTGAAATCACATAGTCTTCTTCGTTTTGAAGTCCCAGTTCTTCTAAATAAGGACGAATTCCTTCCATCGGTCTACCTGTACACAAAACAATTTTTACTCCTTGGTCGATGGCAGTTTGAATGGCTTGATGAACCTTTGGCGTGACAACTTTCTCCTCATTCACCAACGTGCCGTCGATATCAATCGCTACTAATTTGATCATGGCTGCACCCCTTTTTTCTCTTTCATCCATTGTACCAAAAAACCAGCCCTTTTCACTAAAGGACTGGTCAATTCATTTATTTTTTCATACGTAAAATGGTTGTAGAGAAACCATCTACGACGATACTTGAACTATTTTTCAACTGTTCTGGATGATCTAAATTAACGGTTTGATTCTTCACCAATAATTCGTAATCCCCTAGCTCAATGTCGAAACTAACTGCATTACCATTAGCATTAAATAAAACATAATAGGAATGATCCTCATCTTCCAGCTGCCAAACGACTTGGTAGTAGTCCGCTTTTAAAATAGACATATGACGGATGATTTGATCAGCCGTCTGCATGCGAAAGAGTGGTTCAGAGCGGCGCAAGGCAATAAGACCCTTCATATAATCCACCGCAAATTGGTTTTTATCCTTCAATTCCCAATCGAAGAAATTGATCGCATCTGGCGATTTGTAAGAATTTTCAACACCTTGTTTCGTACGGAAGAATTCTTGTCCAGCATGAATAAACGGAATACCTTGAGCCAAGAAAGCCATACTTTGTGCGAGCAGATGACGTTTCGCCCGAGTCGTTTCATCATCGCTAGGCATATTCAGCTTTAGTTTATCATAAAGGGTAAAGTTATCATGGGCTTCGATATATTGAACAACCTGGTCTGGTTCTTGATAAGTCGCCACATCTTGAGGGTAGTAGGCGCCACCCTGTTGATTGATCGCAACCCACTGCTCCATAAAACTCTTACCCGTCACAATACCTGTATCATGACCGCCGTCCATATCTCGCCCTTTAATAGCAGTGCGAAGAGCATCATTAAAGTGCGCAATACGTGGCATTTGATGGGCATTTTTAGCATTTGCTTTTTGGTCGGCAGGCAGGTTGGTATCTAAGTTCCAACCTTCTCCAATCATGATAATCGATGGATCAATCTCATCAAGCGCTGCCCGAATTTCCAACATTGTTTCCACATCGTGAATCCCCATCAAGTCGAAACGGAAACCATCAATATGGTATTCTTCTGCCCAATAGCGGACGCTATCAACTATATATCGACGCATCATCAGGCGTTCAGATGCCGTATCGTTCCCAACACCTGTTCCATTAGACGGTGACCCATCTGGATTTTGTCTAAAATAATAACCTGGCGCAACATTCTCAAACGGATGGCCAATCGGCTCATAAACATGATTGTAGACTACATCCATGATAACGCGAATCCCCGCATCATGCAGCCCTTGGACCATCTGTTTCATTTCACGAATTCGTGTTTTAGGATCGGATGGGTCGGTGGCATAAGATCCCTCCGGCACATTGTAGTTCTGTGGGTCGTAGCCCCAATTATAGCTGGCGAATTGGTATTTTTCATCAACGGTTTGAAAGTCATACATCGGCAGAAGCTGTAAATGAGTGATACCCAGTTCTTTCAAATAGTCAAAGCCCGCTGTTTTTCCATTTGTCGTTTTCAGACCTTCTTCAATAACACCGAGGAATTTCGCCCGATTTGTCGCCTTAATCTGTTCAGAAAACGTAAAATCGCGAATATGGGCTTCATAAATAATAGCATCAGTTGGTGCACTGAAGGCGGTCATGCGATTTGTCCAGTTTTCAGGATTAGTAGAAGCTAAGTTAACAACGACCGAGCGCTCACCGTTAAGGGTTACAGCCGTTGCGTAAGGATCCACCGTTTCAATAAAGCTGCCATCTGGATAGTGAACCGCGTACATATAAGCTGTGTTATCTAAGTCATCGGTTACCTCAATCTCAAAGGTCCCATTGGCCACTTCCTGCATCGGCAAATGGCGCTTGCGATTACTATACAAAACGTCATATAAAACCAAATCAACACTAACAGCGACCGGTGACCACAGGCGAAATAAAGAAGCTTGCGGTGAATATTGCACACCTAACACACCATCGTATGCAAACAACTCGTCAAAGGCTGGCCCGATTTTTAGGCGGTCAGTCTCTGGCGAATAGATGTCTGTAATGGGCATAGCATAAGAAGCTCCTGCATGGTCTCTGTAGTGTCTCACTTTTTTATTCATGTTTTAATCCTTTCTGAACGGCAAAACTAATTCGGTTAATCCTATCGGTATTTTATAATTATAATAATTTCTATATTGGTATTATACAGCAACTTTTAGGGCTTTTTAAGCTTTTTGCCCTAAATTTAGCGGATATTTACTTTTGAACTTTTGCTTATTTTATAACATTTGTTTGTTATCTCTATTTCGAAACATTAGGGTTGTAGGTAGTAGATAAGGTTCGAAAGAATGCAAAAAAACAGAGAAAGTTATTAGAAAACTTTCCCTGTTTAAGTTTAAAGACGGATATTTAATTTTTTGATATTTATGAGAGTTATTTCATTATTCAGCGCTGTCTTCAACCTCAGAGGACGCTGGAACTTCCGGATCGGTTGGTTCTTCCGGAGTCGGATCTGGTTCTGGGGTTGGATCCGGCGTTGGTTCTGGATCCGGCTTTGGTTCTGGATCTGGAGTAGGCTCTGTCGGCGTTGGAGTTGGTGTTGGCTGAACTGGTTGAGTTGGTTGAGTTGGTTGTGTTGGTTGAGTCGGCGCTACTGGCGTCGTTGGTGTTTCTGAAGATGCGGGCGGAGTCCAAGTTGGCTCTTCCTCAACAGGTTCTTCCCATCCCCAGTCAGTCTCTTCCTCTGACCATTCTTCTACATATTCTTCCTCAACAACTTCTTCAACACTCTCTTCCTCAGAAGACTCTTCTTCTAAAACTTCGTCAAAAACGATATCTACTTCAGCTGGCTCGCCATCTAAATGGTAGGCAGTCGTCGAATTCACTTTTAACTCTTTTAAATTTTTAAAGAAGAAATCTTTTACTAATGTTTGACCCTCTTCAGTCAAGCTACCATCTTCTGTGTATAAACTTTCAATCGTCGCATTATTGGTTGTCAGACTTTCCATCACTTGGTCGTGTAAGTTATAAACAGGCAAGCCATTTTCTTCGCTGATAGTGATCATCTCATTAATTTCAGGTTGGTGGTAGGATCCCACACCATTTTCACCTTCATAAGATTCAACTGGCGGAGGTGTGACTAGAACGACTAGCGTTTCAGGCAAGCTCTCCTTAATCGCATCATAGGTTGTGAAAACCTCTGTGATGTTACTTTCGTAAACTGCTTCGCCTTCCCAAGTCCAATCAACGATTTCATTAACTGGCAATGGTGAAAAATAGAAAATAACATCTGGCTGACTTGCAACTAATTCGTCCGTTTTACTTTCTAACCCTTCATCTAACTCAAGGCTGCTAACAAAATTCATTTTCATTTCGCTGAACAAGCGCTCGTTAGATAAGGCATTCATATTATCAACAATCCATGCCGCATCTGTTTCTACTTCACCGAAAAAGGTAATCGCTGTGTCGCCTTTACCGTATTTCACATATTGTAAGAAATCTGCGACCGTACTTTCTTCCCTGTTCTCGTCAAATGCTGCAAGGAAAGCTGCACGTCTTTCTTCTTCTTTTTTCTTTTTACGTTCTTCAAATGAATCTGCTTGGCTGATTTCTTGATAGTCTTGGCTGTTTGCTAGTTCTTGTCTTTGGTTACGACTATAAATAAATCCAAAAACAATCACACCGACTGTTAAGATCCCCATAGCCACTACAAGAAAAATTTCCTTTTTCTTCAATTATATTCGCTCCTGTAATAGTATTTAGTTCTAGTCTCTTTATACCTTTATTATAATAATATAAATGTTTGACAATTGCACGATATATACTAATTCTATTTTAAAGTCGTCTTTATTATCTTGAGTTTTGTAGACGTTCAAAAGGTTATTTGATGCCGAACTTCCTCAATTAGCGTCTTGAGTGAATACAAACTTGTTTTAGCTGTTCTATTCACTCAAAATGGTAATTTGAGTGAGTAGAAACTAATTTCGTGCACTCTACTCACTCAAAACGGTAATTTTAGTGAATAGAAACTGGTTTTAGCCGCTCTATTCACTCCACCAACAACTAACCACAAAAAAAACAGCCTCGTCAGAGGCTGTCCATCTACTTCATCACTTGTTATTTTTCTGGTGCGACAGCTGACAATATCTTTCATACCAAAGTTCAACGTACTCTTTGGAAAATGGACCTTTTTCTTCGTTGATCCAATCAACTAAGATTTTGACATTCTCTTTTAGGATATGGTCAATTTCATTTGGATAACTCATACGCTTGCGGTGCAATTCGTACTCATCCACATCCAACAATCGTTTTTCACCATCTGGGAATACTTTGATGTCCAAGTCATAATCGATATATTTCAACGCTTCTTCGTCAATGGCATAAGGAGATGCCAAGTTACAGTAATAAGAAACACCCTTTTGACGAATCATCGTTACCACGTTAAACCAGTAATGCTTATGGTAGTACAATAGCGCCGGTTCACGCGTTACCCAGCGACGGCCATCTGCCTCCGTCACTAAAGTATGGTCATTACAACCAATAATCGATTGATCACTTGTTTTCAACACCATCGTATCACGCCAGGTGCGATGTAGGCTGCCGTCATGCTTATAACTTTTAATAGTGATGAATTCTCCTTCTTTTGGATGATGCATCACGGTGCCCAACTTTCTATATCTTTTATGGATTAAAAGGCGAATCCTTTTAATCTAACAGTTTTACACTCACAAAGTAGTATAACATAAGTTTGAAAGGCTGTGACCATTCTTATTAAAATGATTGCAAGAATTTTCGATTTTCTTTCCAGATAATTTCCCACATTTTCTGTTGCGGAACCGCAAAGGCATAGTCAGGAAAATCAAATCGACTCACCCACTGCATATTTTCTGGCAAGTCCTCTTTCATCCCTTCAACCACCACATGATGAACCGTAATATGCCACTTGCGGTGGCTGAAAACATGGGTGAGCGATCCTACTGCCGGCTGAATCTGTTCAGCGGTCATCTTTACTTTTTCATCCAAAAACGTATTTAAAGCATGCATTCCTTCTTCGTTAAGAGGTGCGGGTTCGGCCACCAAAAAGTTAATCTGCTCGATTTTAGGCCAATCGCCCCAGTTTTCCTCGACGAGGGGGAAGGTCCAAAAGTTAGCTAGCAGGCCGCTCTCGGGACGCTTCTCCAAAAGGAAATGGTCGCCGCTTTGAATAACAATGCCCTGCATCGTTTTAGGAACAGGCTTTTTGGCCTTTGATTTAAAAGGATAAAGGTGCATAGTGCCATTTTGATAGGCTTGGTTGAAATCCTTAATGGGACTTTCTTCCGGACGCGGATTTTTCGGGGCGCAAATGTCCGTCCCCAAGTCCATAATGGCTTGGTTAAAATCGCCTGGTCGGTCTGGATCAATCAATACCCGAACCAAACCTTCAAATATTTTCCGTGTTGCAGGTTTAGCAATATCGTCACCGATTTCAAAGACGCGGCTAAACACGCGCATGACATTGCCGTCGACAGCTGGTTCCGGCAAGCCAAAAGCCATACTGGAAATAGCGCCGGCTGTATAAGGACCGATGCCTTTCAGCTTGATAATCTCTTCCGGCTGGTTAGGAAAAACGCCATCGTAGTCAGCCATAATTTGTTGGGCTGCTTTTTGGAGATTGCGGACACGGGAATAATAGCCCAGCCCTTCCCATGCTTTCAATAAAACATCCTCTTCGGCTTCAGCTAATTCTTTAATTGACGGAAAGAGTGCCATGAAGCGATTATAGTAGGGAATTACCGTAATCACTTGCGTTTGTTGGAGCATAATTTCTGATACCCAAATGCGATAAGGATCATTGTTCAGACGCCAAGGTAAATGATCGCGCCCTGCTGCGTCATACCAATCAAGCAAGGCTTTTCGAAAAGCTTGAATTTTTTCTTCTGGCCACATGGTGATGCCGTATTTTTCTTTTAATTCATTTATTAAGTCGTTTCTATTAATTGTCATTCTACATCCATTTCCTGTTTCTTTTCTTCTATGTATTGATTAATCAAATCACCGGGGAAGCCCTTTTGATAGAGGTTTCCTTTTACTTTTTGCTCGAGCTCACGGCCCTCAGCCTTGCGACTGTATCGCCGCCAAACTTTATCACCTTGAATGCGCAAGGCGAACAGCTCATCTTCTTCACTTTTTTCACTATCTAATCCGTCAAAGACCTGATTAATAATCTCTTTAGGATATCCTTTTTGTTGGAGGTGCAGGCGGACTTTCATCTGCGCATCTTTCGAAGAGGTTCGGCTTTGCTTGTTCATCGCTTTTTCCGCCAGATATTGCGCATTTTCTAATTGTTGGTTATCAGGATACTCCATTAATGAATGGCTAATTGTTTCATCATCCAGCCCTTTCGCTTTCAAATCTTGTGCAATTTGACGCGGGCCCTTGCGGTTGATATTGGCAGCCGTCCGAGTATAACTTTCTCCATAAATCTGGTCATTGATATACATCTGATCACGCAGCCGCTCGAGCGTGGTATGAATATAACGCATCTCAATCTCATTATCCAGCAGCTTCTGCCGGACTTCCTTCTCGCTTCTCAAGCCATAAGACAAATAATCTACCGCAATCGTGTAAGCCAAATACTGAGAATTTTCCTCCTCGATGGTTTCCTGCCGCTCCTTGGTCAATGTCATCCCCTTATAGAGACCCGTCTTAATCAAAACTGCCTCCGAAATCGGGAACGCATACTCCCCGTCCAAATAAATATTAAACCGATCCTTCCGACGCTTCTGAACCTGAATCATCGTAATCTCCGGCAGCTGCTCAGTCTTCTCTTCCACAAAATCCCCCCTTCCAGTTCTTCTATTATATCAAACAAAAGACTTTTAATAAAAGTAGTGCGTTTCCTGCCTCGAACTCATTCCCGCCACTTCGAGTGAATAGAACACACAAAACTAGTTTCTACTCACTCTAACCACACCAAAAAACTACCAGCGCAACACTGGTAGTTTTGTTTTATTTTTTATAGTCAGGTTCAACGTCAGATGCATCGTCTTCTACAACAGTTTCGCCACCAAATGGGTCAGTCGAAATAGGTGTACCATCTTCTTCTACTTCAGGGTGGGAGTCCGAATGATCAAACTGCATATCGGCTAGATTTTGGTTGTCATCAGCCATGGTTGGATCGCCTTCAACCTCTTCAGCTTCAATGGGTTGGCCGGTTACATCTTCTTTTAAGTCTGGGGCTTCGCCGTCCTCATTTTCGTCACCTTCATCGCCGGCAGAAACACCGGGTTTTGGGTCTGGATGGGTTGCTTTTTTCCCTGCTTCAATTGAGTGCTTTTCTACATCACCTTTTACATTGTCGTCAGCGTCTGTCCAATCTGGCTTGACATGATTCATTGTATCTTCCTCCCCTGGTAAGATGCCGTCGCGTACTAAGTATTGTGTGTGCTCTTGCTGGGCTGGCGGCGCATTGTCAATTAAGAGGACATATTCGCCATTTTCCAGCGCATCTTCAAAGCGTTCGTAAGTGTCTTCGTCAATGCCGTAGTTCTCGAACAACTCTTCCTCATCGTCATCGTCATCGTCCAATTCAACTGTAAAGAACGCTACAATTTTGTCCCATAAACTTTCTTCTTCGTCTGACGTCACAACAACTTCGACCGCAGACTCAGCTACCAATTGACGTGCTTCCTCGTTTCGGCTAATAACAACAAGCTGTTGGGGCGTATACCCCTGATCGAGCATATTCTGAATTGCTAGCTGAATATCGTCGTAACTCGCAAATGAACCTTCAACTCTCTTATCCAAACTTGCCACTCCTTCCCGTTCAACTACCCTCATTTTAAGACAGCACCTAGCAAATAACAAATAATAACCATTTAACCCTTAAAAGTAAGAAGGAAACTTTCTGGCCAAGAAGTCGTTGATGTCATCAACCAGTGGATTTTCTTTGAAGGGCTCATCTCGAACAAATTCTCGCCATAAAGACAACATCATCAAAATGACCATTTCCTCCAAAGTGTGCTGCTTGTTAAGACGATTACTGTGATGGATTCGGTGCAATAAAGTTGGATTCACTGCCTCATCATGTGGCAGTGGAAACATCCCAAATAAGTGACACGCCCTATCTAAAAATAAATGCTGGCAGGAAAAGAAATACGATGCCGAATCAATATGACGCTGAAATACATCCATAGCCATATCAATATCGATAGAATGCCGCTTTTTAAATTCAAGACGAATACGCTTATGCTTTTTCGATAATTTTCTAAAATGAACCAAGTGCCCCAAGCTAACCCATGTCACATCTTTTTTACTTGGACCTCTAAGCGGTAAGTAACTCGCCTTACCTAAAACATACGGACTGCCATGATGAGCTTTCCCCTCAATAGACTGAATAATAAACCGAATTTGATTGTAGCCCACACCAGCTTTACAAAATAATTTTTCCATCACAGTATTAGCCGACTCATTTGATTTAATCACAACACCATCTTCATAGAAAACCAAAGTCTGATAATCATAATGATCTAAATAATCCGAAACATTAATCACACAAAATATCCCCATATCAATAAAGACTTCATCATAATCTTTCGCATAATTTAAATAATAACTAATACTTTCCTTGTCAGTAATCCGAAACATCGTTGGTAATGGGGACAAACTCCTCGACTCTACACCTCCCTCAAAAAGATAGTTACTCCCTTCGAAGTAAGCGCATTCACTTGTTCGATTAAAAAAAGGGGTACGTTCTGGAAACGTACGGTACAACGGATGATTCAAGTCCTCTTGCTCTGATTTTTTATAATGACGGTTTTTAAAATCAAAAAAATAGTCCATAAATGTCCTCCTCTTTTATCGCTCCCTTAACTATACCCCACTTGTTGGAAATAAACCACATTATGTTTATTTTTTCACAAAAATAGCCATATTTATTATCTGCCACCTTTTTGGTAATAAATCTTATCTATTTTGGCGTTTTGTCTAACTATACACACTCGGATTATAGTTAGCTCGAACACCTCTGAGGCCTCAGTAAGTTCAAAACTTCACGAATAGGAATGATCGAGATGAACAAACTTACTGAAGAAACCATGCAAGCCCTACTCTTACAATTCGAAGGCGTCATTTACGCCAGCCTTAAAAAGTTAGCCATCCACAAAGGCAAGCAAGATTATGATGATTTTTACCAATTAGGCTGTTTGAAACTATTCGATGCTTACCATGACTTTGACAAAGACCCCTTTGATGAAACAAACCGTTATCCCTTTGTTTATTATGCCAGCCAACGCCTCCATTGGGCATTCTTAGATGAAATGAGAAAAGAAAATCGCCGAATTGAGCGCCAAGAAGCAGATTCCGATGACATAACTGATTTGGCTAGTGAAGATCCCGCCTTTGATGAACTGATCTTTGCCGACCAATTGACACACTTAATGACCCTTCTCTCTCCTAAAGAACGCCTATTTCTAGCAGACCGTTTGCTGGGCCAGCTCTCTATAACAGCTATTGCCAAGAAACACGCTGTCTCACGAAAAACAGTTTATCGGTGGCGCCAGTCGTTGCAGAAAAAGGCTTTATTTTTAAAAGAGGGTAACACTTTTTAAAGTTAATTCGTTGTTATAAGTGTAGGCAGTCATGACACTACACACTAACAACTAGGAGGCATTAACATGATTAAACAATGGGAAGAAGCAAACTTAGAGCTGTATTTTAATGATTTTGAAAATGAAAAAGAAGTGAAGCAACGTTTTAGTAATTTGAAAGAAAATGTATCTGAACAGCAAATTGGTGATTTTCAAGCAGCGGTCGCAAGTCTAGTTGATTTGCCGGATATGCATGCTGTTGTAACTGAAAAGCACCGCTACTTAAGAGCTTAATCACATTCGAGGAGGAATAAAAAATGACAACGACAAAAACTTTGGAATTAAAATTCAAAACTGCTGAAGGTAAAAACCGTAACTTAAGCTTGAAAAACCCTGTAGCTGATTTAGCTGCAGAGGACGTGAAGAGCGCCATGCAAACGATTGTGGATACAGACGCGTTTGAAGTGAAAGGCGTCAACCCTTATTCCGGTCTAGACAGTGCCCGTTACATTGAGCGCACCGTGACTGATATTTTTGAAGTAGAAGCATAATAACTAGCGAGCCGGGACTTGATTCCCGGCTTTTTTTGAAAGGAGAATGATCATGACTTATCCAATTGAAAAACAACTGCTGGCTATTAACCAGCAGCCTCTAAGAAAATCGCTCTGTATTATCGCCCATGAATCGGGTAACCCTAATAACGTTGGCGCAAATAGTTTAGCTAATGAAATTGCTTATATGAAACGTAACGCTCATCAAGCATTTGTCTCTCACTGGGTTGGGGGTGGCGGGAAAATTATCCAGCTGGCAAAGGTTGGCTTAGTCCAATGGGGCGCTGGTCCCTATGCCAATCCTTACGCCTATGCACAAGTGGAGTTAGCAAGGACAACTAACTTAGCTACCTTCAATAAAGACTATGCCGCCTACGTTTGGCTGCTGCGCCAGCTTGCTATTGAAGCTGGCCTTCCCGTTACCTTAAATACTGGCTATAATTTAGCTGAACCTGGCATTAAGACGCATTCATGGATTAGCAAACATATCGGCGGCACCACCCATGTCGATCCCGATGGCTATCTCGCTTCTTGGGGCATTTCCATGGCGCAATTCAAGCAGGATATTGAAACACCCGCTCTAACCAATCGTTATCTGCTTCACCTCGTCGTCAAAGGCGATACACTTTGGTCGCTCGCACGTAAAAATCAAGTTAGTGTGACCGATTTGAAAAGGTGGAACAGTTTGAGCTCCGATTTTATTCTCATCGGCCAAATTTTAAAGGTAAAAGCTTTATAAATAAAAAGAAGCCGCAAACGGCTTCTTTTTATTTATAAATGATTCTTTTATAATTCATTTCAACAACATTTTTGTCGAGAAATTCTCTAAATAGTTGTTCGGCTTCAGTGACTTCGTTGTCTTCCATCATTTCTAAAAATCGTAGGCAGGAATCGTGGAAGAGAGCCGCTTCTTCTTTACTTTTAAAAAGGTATTCTTGAGCTAGGTTGTCGTCTGATAAAAAATAGATAGCGACTGCTAGGCCATCATCTGTCAGTGTCATTCCTAAAAAACTGTTGTTATACATGTGTTCCTCCTAATTTAATCGCGTAGGTGACTGTTAAGTTCCTCGACCAGTTGAAAGACTGTTGTTGAGGGATTGTCCTTGGCTGGTGAATTCGACCGTTTCTCATAGAGTAGTTTGGCGTTTTCAATGGCTAGTGGCTGACGAGGCAGTAATTGCTGGTACATATTGGGTAGGTTCTTCTTATAGTAAGTCTTCATGCGTTTACTAAGCATAGCATTATAGTTAAAGCGGCTAATTGGTTTGGTAATTAGCTCAAAATGCAGCAAGTACCAAAGCTCAAAGGCTTCATTACTGTATGCAACCCTAAAGCCCTCATCGTGATGAGCTTGGCAGAAAAAAACAGCATTATTAAAACTCACACTAGAAAAAGAATCCTTATCAAAAACCAACCAAACCTCATCAAACTCCTCATCACGCTCATCCAAAATCCGTTCCGCATAATGAACGAGGCTCAAGGTATTGCGACCAGTTCCCCTAATCTCAACCTTGGCAGACAGAACTTCAAAACTCCGAAAATAATTGGGCTCAGTTTTCGTCCCTTCGCACACAATCAAAAAAGTTTTTCGTGGCAGTCGAGTAGCGACTTCACGCTCGTAGCTCTCTCGTTTTTCACGCCGCCGCTTTTGTCTATGTCGTTTCCCCATTGTCCAACCACCAATCCGTTGGCGGTAAATAAGGCACCGCCCCGTATTTGCCGTTCAAATAATGCCGTTCAAATGAAAAGGAATTTTTCCGCTCCTCTTGGTCAAACTGGTACTCCACCAAGGAAACCAATTCGCTGTTACCCTCACGCTTTTTCTCCACAAACCACACCTGATCGCGCCTGAACAACTCACTATCCAAATTCGAAATATCATGAGTCGAAAAAACCAATTGGGCACAGTGGGGGTTGAACTCGCCGCGGAATAGCTCCAATACATAGCGTGTCATCAGCGTATGGAAACTTTGATCCATTTCATCAATCATTAAGAGACTACCTTGCTCCAAAGCTTCAATAATCGGACCCGCTAAGGCCAGAAGTTTAACCGTGCCGGCAGACTCCACATCCTTAAAGCGGAAGCCCTCTGGATAAGGCTGAAGACTGCCATCTAGCAAACGTTTCATTTTAATCACAAAGAAATCATCCCGCTTTTTCAAACTCGTTGCATCAGTCGTTTCCCTCACTTCAATGTCGTGAATGGATGGGTCTGCGACTTGAATCAGTGATAATAAATTATGTTTGTATTTTTTCAAATGCATCTTAGCTAAGGAAATCGAAAAATAAGGATGTTGCACGCCTACAATAATCCGCATTTGGCTAAACCACTTTTCAATTGACGTTACCTTACTAACCTTCATACTAATCAATTCTGCTAAATACAAACGATTCGTTGCCAAATCAATAGCAATTGCCCAACTACCTTCCACACCGCCATCTTGGTTACGGTGGAAACAAATTGTCGCTCCCTCATACAGGTATTCTTCGGTTATTACGCCATGATTGACATAAAAGCCATAGCGATAAAGGCTGTTGTCTATATGAAAACTAACCTCCAACAAGCTATCCTCTTGTTCACTGCGTTCGTCGAGATGGAAGGGTTGGATTTGCATAATCCATTTTTCTTCCTCACCTTTTTTGATAAATAGTCCCTCTTTAATAAGCGCCATCGCCCGTAGCAAGTTGCTCTTACCACTAGCATTGGCACCGTAAATACTACTCACTTTATTGAGTTGGAGGTTGTGATGGCTGGCAATCGTTTCTGGATGTTCGGGTATAGTCGCGGCCAACATGGAAAAGGTCGCTTCATCTCGAAAAGAAAAAAAATTCTCAACAACTAGTTCGATTAACATCATGATCCCTCCTTCTCGACTATTATAGCATAAATGAATCCGATTTCACTCTGTAAATAAGAAAAGCGGACAAGTCCGCCTTGACCTATGAAAAAATAGGAAATTTGACCCTGAATTTTCAGGAGACTTCACGCTTCAGCGGGTTAGTCGAATGATATGCGTTAGCGAGCAGCGAAGCGCGCAATGGGGCAAATTTATCTTTTTTTCACTAGGTCAGGACTTGGGAGCTAGACATTGATTGCTGAACTTATAATCCCCTAGTCTACAAAAAAGCAGTGAGAATAATCATCTCTCACTGCTTTCAAACTGGTTACGAAAAAATTTCTTTTTTGCGCTAAATTTGTCCATATTTCTTTTTTTGGCTATGATTTACGGCGAATTTGGATACTGAAACCATTTGGTCCGACAACTGATTGGTTATCCGATTCGTTACTCAAATGATGATAAACCACTTTCGTTGATTCAGTATGGTCAACGACATAGTCTTCTGTTCCTTGATTAAAGTAGCCAACAATTTCATCATCACCTAAATCACGGCGCACACCAACCACTTGCTCTTCATCCAAGACAACTTCCCATCTCAGCATACCGTGAGAGAGAAGCGGCTGATAGTCTTTACGCAATTGAATCAAGCCCTTAGTAAAGTCATACATATCACGGTCTTGCTTGTCCTCTTCCCAAATCATACAACGGCGGCATTGTGGATCGGGACCACCCTTCATGCCGACTTCAGTCCCATAATAAATACATGGCGACCCGTGCATCAAGAACATAAAGGCTAGGGTTGATTTCACCAAATCAATATCACCTTCTGCCATGGTTAAAATGCGGGCTGTATCATGAGAATCCAGCATATTAAACATGGTTTCATGGGTTTGCTTGCGATATTGAGCCAGCTGTTCGTTCATGACGTTAGCCATTTTACGAGTCGGAATGGTCTTACCAACAAAATAGTCGATAATATTTCCAACTAATGAATAGTTCATGACACCGTGGAATTCGTCCCCTTCTAGCCAAGAGCGAGATGAGGTCCAAATTTCCCCTAAAATATAAAAATCATCTTTCAAGGACAAACAGGCTTGGTTAAACTTACGCCAGAATGAGTGGTCAACTTCATTAGCCACATCCAAACGCCAGCCATCAATATCAAACTCTTTAATCCAGTAAGTCGCGATATTCAATAGATACTCCTGCACTTCTGGATTATGGGTGTTAATTTTCGGCATCATCGGCACATAGGCATAAGTCTCATAAGGTAGGCCTTCTGCATGCTCCATATACATTGGGCCATGAGAACGAATCTCTTCTGCACTTGGCACTGGATGTTCCTTAATAAAGAACCAATCTTTGAAACGAGACTCTTCTTGATATTCAGCGACATCACGCCACTGCGTTGATTCAGCCCCAATGTGATTAAAGACCGCATCCAACATCACTCGCATATCACGGCGATGAGCCTCTTCTACAAACTGACGGAATAAAGCCTTATCCCCAAAATGCGGGTCGATTTCATAATAGTCAGTCGTATCGTACTTATGGTTTGACGGCGCTGTAAAAATAGGTGTCAAATAAATCCCATTAATACCCAAATCTTCTAAATAGTCTAACTTGTCAATAATCCCTTGAATATCACCACCGTAAAAATCAATGGTCGATAGTTCTTCCTTGCTGTCCCATTCTAAAACATTGTCTGGGTCATTTTTCTTATCCCCATTGTTAAAGCGTTCCGGGAAAATCTGATACCAAACGGTTTTCTTCACCCACTCTGGCGCTTTAAAACGGTCAGTTTCATGGAAATAAGGCAAGCGGAAATACGTTCCTGAGTTGGTCAGCTGCTCTTTCAAGTAAGGGAAAACGCCACGGTCATTGTAAATAACATCCGTACCATCTTTACCATAAACATGGAAGGCATAAGCCATCCGCTTGACTGGTTCATCCGTATCAATCAACCAATAGTCATGCAAGTCCGTTGATGACAACAATTCCATTTCCTTTTCTTCCTGATACCAATCTTTCAAATGTAAGTTAAAGGGATCGCCTTGAATAAAGCCAACCTTAGCAACGTCACCCTTTTTCGTGCGAAGTCGAATGTGAACATGCCCTGGTGAATAAATATAAGCGTACTCGCTCTCTGGACGGTGAAAAAATGCTGCAGTTTCCATTAAAAAATCCTCCAATCAATCATTAAACGTACTTGTCGTTTCTTCTCTTATCATCTTAACAAAACACACAATAAGAACAAGCTGTTATCCATTGATAGCGGTAACAAAAATAACATTAGTAAAAGCCCTCAGCTAACTGAGAACTTTTTTAAGTGTTTGAAATTTAGGCCATTTAACAGCACCTAGACGCTCTTCAACAAAAGTATACCAGAGCGCTGCAAACCCCAGGGCAAATGCCGGCGATAGCATTAGTGCCCATTGTGGTTCGATAAACTGTCCAACAATAGTAGTAAAGAGAACAATGGCTGTGGTGTTGTCAGCGTCAAGTAGAATTGAACAGTTAACGCCAATTAATTTTGAACACTTTCGCTCACAAACATGCTCTGGCGATGTTTCATACGGTAGCTAGCTTCATTCATGTGAACGACCTCCGCTCGATGCAGAATACGGTCTAAGATAGCCATTGCGACTCCCTCATCGCCCAATAATTCTCCCCATTGGTCGGGGCTCTTATTGGAGGTCAAGATGATTGAACTCCGTTCATATAGATGATTGATCAAATGAAAAAACAGGGTAGCTTCCCTTTGATCCATTGCCATATACATCAAATCATCAATAATCACTAAATCAGATGCTCGGATCCGATTGAGCTGGACCTGCGATTTCCGCGTGAATTCTTCAGTTTTCAGAAGGGAGAGTAGTTCTCCCATTGTCACGAATGTTACCTGAAACCCCTTCTGGATGGCCTCCATGTCTAAGGCAATGGACAAGTGCGTTTTCCCCACACCGCTCGGACCCAAAAAGATGAGATTATACTGCTGCTCAAGCCAAGTAAGCTCTTGGAGCTGGGTAAGCTGCCGTTTGCTCAGAGAAGTCTGATCTGATAGGTCGAATTCCGTCAGTGTTTTGTGGTACGGGAACTTAGCCCATCTCAATCGTTTCTGAACACTTTTTTCCTCGCGCTTCCTTAATTCGAAGCACACAATCTCCTGCACCAGTTCCCGGTAGGTCCAGGAGGCTTGTTCGGCTTTACGTAACAGCTCGGGCAACTCGCTCGCAGTTTCCACCAACCGCAACTGTCTGAACTGGCTTTGCAGCGCGTCCATGCTATCATTCATGAGGCGGCACCTCCCAGAATTTCCGTATAGGTACTCATCGGATGCGTCTCCACGTTGATATCAGCGCAATCCGATCGGACTGCTTGTACGGGTGGAACAGGCGGCGTCTCTTTCCGAGGGGCAGCCAAGTATTTAGCCACATCCGTAAAGTCATTCGCACTCATCAGATGTTCAGACATACACTTCTGTAGGGCCTCATCAATGACAGTGGGGTATTCGAGGGCCGCTTTCTGTAGAACGGCCAGTTGGTCTCTTTTATAGCGCGGATACTTCTCCATCAAGATATCAATGTATCGTGAGGCAAGCTCCAAATCTTTGAACTGCTGCGCAACGGTTTCCTTATAGCTTTGAATGCCCTTCGAACGATCGCGCCCATGGTTTTTATTTTTGATCAGTTTGCCTGTTGAAGTTTCCAGAGGATGGTTCGCCAGAATTTCCCCATCGGGCTGTTTTCTGATAATAAGCCGTTGTTGATCGTTCGTATCTTCCTTGATTTCAATAGCCACTGTATTCAGACCTTTCGGTCTGTAAGTGCCTAGTGGCACGGAATAACGGTTTGATTTATAAAAAACTGTATTGTCCTTGTTTACCGTTCTTGTTATACTTGAACCGGTGATACTCTCGGTTGAGAGTAGTTTAGAGACTGGTTTTAGGTGTTGCTTTTCGAGGAGAAACACTTCTACCGGTCTCTTTTTTGTTGTTCCATGAACCCTTCGGTTGCCCGTTCTTTCCAACCAGGCTAAACAGCGCTCATTCCAGTTCTCGATTGTCGTATAAATCCGGCTATCGGCGAAATTTCGTTTCACATACTTTACCGTACTCTCCACTTTTCCTTTGGATTCGGGGTCGGCTTTGCGGCATAAATGGACTCTGAACTTCCGTTGCTGTTTGTACGCTTGAAATTCAGCGGTCAGAATCATGTCTCCAGCGTGCTCACTCACAGTGATGAGGTGGTCCTGATCATAAACGATTTCTTCCGGCATGCCACCAAAGAATTCAAAGGCATTCTCGTGGCTTCGAATGGCATCACGAGTCGTAAAGGGGCGGTTTTGCCATTCCACATAGCGGTAGCGTGAATGGGAAAGTAAGAAACAAATGCAGTATAATTTGATTTCTCTTTGATCCCGTGTCTTTTGACGCGTTTCGCCCCAATCGACTTGCACCTGTTTTCCCATCGGTTGCTCTTCGACCGCTTCATATTGCCTTACAACTTTAGTTTTAGCTATCTGATATTCTTCGCGTATTTGATTCACATATAACCGCATCGTACTTTCACCAACGGTGAAGTCGGGGAATTTCTCAAGCAGCCAATCCTGTATTTGAGACGCATTCAGATGCGGATATTCTTGAAGCCAAGCAACAATCCAATCCTTGTATGGGTCCAATTTCTTCTTCCTCGAACCTAATGAATTGACCCATTCGAAAGCTTCTTCCGGTGTCTTCTCCATGTAGTTATAAACCGTTGTGCGGGATACCTTCAACTGCTTTGCGATTTGTTGGATGGAAAAGCCCCGCTCCTTCATCTGTTGAATTTCCAAATATAACATTAACTTCTTCTTCACCTTTCGTCCTCCAATAACCTAAGATACCTTTAAAAGTATACAGGATTGGAGATATTTTTTGCCGAAAGTGTTCAATCTTGTTCATCGAAAACGGGGGTGCGGATATTATTTTGGACCTAAATACGGTTGATTGTTTTTGTTGCAACCTATTGAATAGGTTTGTTTACTTCTAGTGGACAAGAATTGGTATTATTCCTTAAGCTATTAAAGGAAGTGTTTTTCGAAAATCCATAATACTCATCCCACCTAAAGATAGCTTGATTCTTTCGTGATTGTACCAATGAAGATAGTTGTTTAAAAGTTGTATAAAGTGCTCAATTGACACATCTAACCAATTCTCATCGTAAAAGAATTCGTTTTTTAACCGCCCAAAAAAACCTTCACACGCAGCATTATCAGGCGTGCAACCTTTTTTAGACATAGAACGAGTTAAGTGATGCGATTCCATTCGCTCAATCCAACTTGGCCAGCGGTAATGAGCCCCTCGGTCCGAATGAACTATCGGGTTTTCACCTTCTTTTAGCGTTAAAACCGCTTGATCTAGCATCGAATTAGTCAATTCAGCATTAGGAGAAGCACCAATCGTCCAACTCACTATTGCACCATCGAAACAGTCTATCATAGGAGACAGGTAAACTTTTCCAGCAGGGAGACGGAATTCTGTTAGATCAGTTACCCATTTTGTATTGGGTTTACTGGCTGTAAAATCGCGTTCTAGGATGTTAGGAACTGCAGGCGATATTTCTCCTTTGTATGAACTATACTTCTTAATTTTAACGGATTTAGCGAAGAGATTTTCTTCGCGCATGATACGTTGAACAATTTTTTCTGAAAGAGTCATCCCTTTATGTTTCAGAGCAGTATGAATTCGGCGATAGCCATACCGCCGCTTATTCTTGTGAAAAATTTCAATTATCATGGTACGAGCCTTGCAATATTTATCAGGTAAAGCGAGTTGAGTGTGGTGATAACTATAACTGCTTTTAGGGATACTGACACAGGCTAATAATTCCTTTAACGGATAAAAAGGGCGAAGGGCATCAATCAGGAGTGTTTTCTCTTGATTGGTGAGTTCTTCTAGATGGATGCCCTGATCTTTTTTTAGTAGTTCACCCGCTTTTTCAAGAACGTCTTTTTGAATCTGAAGGCGGTGAACCTCTTCTTGAAGTTGCTTGACTTGACTTTTTAATTGATTAACATCTGTTTCCTTTGAGTCATTGACCATACCAAGCACGTCCTTGCCGAGCCACCGTTCTTTATAATTGTAGAGGGAATTTCGGCTAATACCTAGTTGATCCGCAATCGATTGTGCGGATGTGGTCCGAGTTACCAGTGCAAGAACTGCGGCTTCTTTTTCTTGTTGTGTTAAGTTTACCCCTTTTTTAATCAATTGGCGAGGTTGAGGTGCGCGCTCCATGATCCATTCTGTTAATAAGCCCCGGCTTGGATAGCCAAGTTTTCTGCAGGTACGTGAATAACACTTACCATGCTCAAGATAGTGGGTGACTGCTGCTTGTTTTTGTTCTTCGGTGTATTTTGGCGTTCGCGTCATCTCTTTTTGAACATCTCCATCCGTACGGTAAGCCTCTATCCAATCCCGAAGAGCCATACGCGAAGGATACCCCAGTTCATTGATGACAGCCGCATAAGATTCGTACTTCAAGTAAAGTTTGACGGCTTTTAATTTTTCAGCGTAAGCATACATAGACTTCCTCCTAATCGATTTGGTCTAAGATTTTGTCCGCATGCCCAACTGTTCAATTTAGTTTAGCACTGACAGGTGTGGGTTAAATATAAGCTAAAGGAAATTTTTCCTAAATATAAAAAGATTGGTTGCTTGAATAAGCGGCTTAGCCAAGGTGTTTCCATCACAACTAATAATAAAAGAACAATTCCTAGAGCGGTGACAGGCATGGCATCTCGTCTACCTAAGTCGATTCCCAAACCAGCTGCTACCCATTGGAATGGAATAAGAAATGGTAACAAGATTCCAGAGACCATCCTTACCCATGGGCGGCTGGCGACAATCGCTCGCAGTTGTTCAATATGCTTGCACAAGACCGCACCGATAAAGAAAAAGATAAAATAATAATTCGTACGACTTAAGCTTTCGCCCCAATAGCCACCAAGTTGACTAAAGCTATCATTTAGAGTCCAGTTGGCCAATGCGACAACAGCCACCACACGCATGGTAGAGTAGCGAGATAAGGCAGCTGCAATGAAAGGAATAAGGAGGGCAATCCGCCATTCTTGGACGATGCTCCAAAAAGCACCGGCAGTCACATCCATATTCACATCAAAGGCTAAAAATTGCGCAAGGATCTCAAATAAAGACGGCATACTGCTCCACTTAATGTTGAATGAGCCGCTCAATGAGATCGTGCTTTTCAAGCTTGAAAACAAAGCGATACAGATTAGGGTGACGATGAGAATCAACCAATAGGGTAGAATCAAGCGTGAAAAACGTTTTTTCACAAAGGCTAAAAAATCAATTCGTCGCCCTTCTATATAAGGTTTAGCAATGACGAATCCACCAATCATATAAAAAAGAATCACGGCTTCATTACCTGCCCACAATAGTTTCAAAGGTGTCAGTGTAAAAATAGCCCACAGTTTATTTTTAAAGTCTAAGGATGCATTGCTGGCATGCCCCGCTTCAACCATTACAATCAGGTGAAAAACCATCACGATGATGGCTGCCAGCCCTCTCATACCGTCAAAAACCTCAATACGACGGCTTTTAGTTGTTTTTGTTTGCATAAAAAAATCCAGCCTCTCGTTCATGTTTATAACACATGGTAACGGGAAAGCTGGTTTAAAAGCAACTAAAAGCCTTTGTGTCACGGAAAATACATGGTGGTGACATCTGAGTGACATATTATTTTTTTAGCGTTTCATCTGTTTCTTTTAAAATATAAATCGGTCGTTTCTTCGTTTCTAGGAAGGTTTGACCTAAATACTTGCCTAGAATACCCAAACATAGGAGCTGCAAACCACCCATGCCCAGAATCATGACCATTAAGGATGTCCACCCACTCGTCGCGTTACCAAACAACAACGTTCGAATAGCGAAAAAGAGCGCCAATAGAACTGCCACTACAAAGGCAATAAAGCCGATGAAAGACGCAATCGCCAGTGGAACCGCACTAAAAGCGATAATCCCATCAAAGGAATACTTCATCAATCCCCAAAATGACCATGATGTTTTCCCAGCTGGACGTTCGATATTAGAATATTCAATATACTTGGTCTCAAAACCAACCCATGTAAAAATCCCCTTAGAAAAGCGATTATACTCCGTCAATTCCAGTACCGCATCCACCATCTGCCGTGTCATCAAGCGATAGTCCCTCGCCCCATCGACAATATGGTTATCCGAAATTCGGTTAATCAATTTATAAAATCCCTTAGCAAAAAAGGAACGAATAACCGGCTCTCCCTGGCGGTCCACACGTTTAGTGCCCACGCAATCATAGTCGCTATTTTTCAAAGTCCGATACATGGTCGGCAACAAATTTGGCGGGTCTTGAAGATCCACATCCATCACAGCCACAAAGTCTCCCTTTGCGTGCTTCAAACCAGCATACATCGCCGCCTCTTTTCCAAAATTACGCGAAAACGACAAATAATGCACACGCGAATCAGCTTGCGATAAGCTTCTCATTTGGTCTAGGGTGTTGTCTGTGGAGCCATCGTTGATGAAGATGAGTTCGACATCACATTGATTCAGTTCTTCCATAACTGCTATCATAGTTTTGTAAAAAATAGGTACCATTTCTTTTTCGTTGAAGCAGGGGATAATTAAGGATATAAGATCTTTCTGCATGCAATCAGCTCCGTCTATTCAATACACATCTTTCCAATATCTTAACATAAAAAAAGAACCTCCGAATTTAATTTATCGAAGATTCTCCTTTTAACATTAATAAAAATTCATTTTCTCTGCATAATTTTTACCAGTTGTTAAATCATATAAAATCAAATCATATTCTTCTAATAATAGCTGAGTAGATGGTTTCAATTCGCTTCTATTAGTTTTAAGCCCTGTTTCTCGCTCTAAATAATTACCTTTTTCAAAAGCAGGGAGAGCGTTTTCTAGCCTTTCTAACAAAGCGATATAAGGTGTTACTTCAGCGTTTGCTAGTTCTAAAACATGATTTATAAAGTATATTGGGCTAATTGTTCCAATATCCTGGCCTTCTTCTTGCTTAAAATTATTGTAAAACAATAATGGTGTTTCATGAGTATTTAGATAACCATTCTGCTCAATTATCTTTGAGCTATAGAACGCTGGGAGATGATCTCCCCAAAATACAACAATGGTTTTCTCTTCAAAGTCATCTAATTGAGTTAATAACTCTTTAATTGCAATATCACTGTATGTCATGCCTTGTAAATATTGTTCGACTTCCTCCGTATTAATATAACCAGTCACTTTATAATCTACTTGGTTATAATTACCACTATATGACAAATGATTTTGCATCGTTACTAAGTGAATAAAATCCTTCTCTTCAGAATCTTTTAAAACATCTAAAACTTCTTTATATGCTTGCTCATCTGAAATATAAGGATTATTACCTATTGCTTCGTTAAAAAAATTGGGTAGAAAAATCTACCCAATTAATTATATTATCCTAACAAAGCTCTCTTGTCTACCCAACCTAGTCCTTTTCCGTTTAATTTAATATATACAAATGTGCCACGTGGTGTCGTCTTTTCTTCTGTTGCAGTTACAGTATTATTAAAATAAGATGATGTCATACCTATTTTTTTAAATCCATTTACACCATAAGGAAGGCTGTCTATCGAATGAACTTTTGTGACTATTTTCGCTGCATAATGAACGCTTCGGGTTGATTGGACAGTTTCTACAGATAAGGCACGTTTGTCTACCCAGCCTAATCCTTTTCCATTCAAACTCACATACACGAACGTTCCGCGTGGTGTTGTCTTTTCTTCTGTCGCAATAATATTTTTATTGTAATAAGAAGATGTCATACCTAATTTCTTAAACCCATTTACACCATAAGGAAGGCTGTCTATCGAATGAACTTTTGTGACTATTTTCGCTGCATAATGAACACTTCGGGTTGATTGGACAGTTTCTTCAGATAAGGCTTGTTTGTCTACCCAACCCAAACCTTTTCCATTTAGCGTTACGTATACAAACGTTCCGCGTGGCGTCGTCTTTTCTTCTGTCGCAATAATACTTTTATTGTAATAAGAAGATGTCATACCTAACTTTTTAAATCCATTTACACCATAAGGTAAACTATCTATTGAATTATTTTTTGTAACAATTTTCGCTGCATAATGAACACTTCGGGTTGATTGGACGGTTTCTACAGATAGGGCTAGTTTGTCTACCCAACCCAAACCTTTTCCATTTATACTCACATACACAAATGTTCCGCGTGGTGTTGTCTTTTCTTCTGTCGCAATAATATTTTTATTGTAATAAGAAGATGTCATACCTAATTTCTTAAACCCATTTACACCATAAGGTAAACTATCTATTGAATTATTTTTTGTAACAATTTTCGCTGCATAATGAACACTTCGTGTTGATTGGACGGTTTCTACAGATAGGGCTCGTTTGTCTACCCAGCCCAAACCTTTTCCATTTAGCGTTACGTATACAAATGTTCCGCGTGGTGTCGTCTTTTCTTCTGTCGCAATAATATTTTTATTGTAATAAGAAGATGTCATACCTAACTTTTTAAATCCATTTACACCATAAGGTAAACTATCTATTGAATGAACTTTTGTAACTATTTTCGCTACATAATTCACGCTTACAGTTTTTGTTACTGTTTCAGCTACAATAGCTTTTTTATCTACCCAACCTATTTTCTTTCCATTTTGAGTGATTAAAACATAAGTTACACCCGAATTCATTGTTCTTTCTTCAGTTGCAATAATGTTAGTATTTAAATACTTTGAGCTACTAATTGTATTTGAATTATCTAAAAAGTCAGTCTGAATCGTATAAGATCCAGACGTTACTTTAGCAGCATAATTTACGGTTTTCGAGGATTTAACAACATCAGTACTTAAATCTGATTTCTTTACCCAACCTATAAAGGTATTCCCTAAATACATTTTCGACCATGTACCTAAATTATTAATTTTTTCTTGTTTTACTGTAATAGTCTGCCCTATATATTTATTAGTATTTCCTAGTGATTCATAACTAGCAGTTCCGTATGGCTCAGAGTAAATTGTAATATTTTTTTTGTCAATTCTTGCTTTATAGTTCGTTGTATATTGTTCTGTTATAGGATTTGTAATTTTTACATGCGTATCAAAACGAGTTAGATTATTTGTAGAGATTGTCGCATTCAATTTTGAACCGTATTTTGAATCTGTTGCGTATCTCCCGGTCAACCACTCTGTTGCATCCATATGTGAAGCTGTATTTTCAACCCACGCACCTTTATAAATCTCTGGATTATAAGAGACGCCATTTTTAATTTTATCTACGTAGTCTAACAATGCCTCTCTATATGATGAATAAAGTCTAAAGTAATCTTGAATCCAAATAACTTCATTGTTAACCTCTTCCCACGTTAACATTACAATGGAATTACCATTATAGCTACCCTTAACACCTGACAGATTATTACCAACAGTAGCTAATGCGCTTTTCCCCCATCCAGACTCATGTGCAGCTTGAGCAATCATAACTGAGGCATATATATTATTTTTAGCTGCTAATTCTTGAGCAATTGGTGAAATATAATTTATGAAATCACTCGGTGTAGAGAATGTTTTCTTTTCTTTATCTATTTGATCATAGACGTTCACTCCGTCAACACTAATTAAATCACCTGTGCTAATAAGGTTTGCATTCTTTATATTTGGATTCCATTTTAAAATCTGATCAACTGTTGTGGAATACGCAGTAGCTATTTTAGATAGTGTCTCGCCTGATTGAACATAATGATAAGTCTTTCCATTTACTTCAGCTATCTTAGCTTTTTGAACAACTATCTTTGCTATTGGTGCAACTTCCTTTATCTCGCTTTTCGGCTGTTGAACATCTGTCACAGGTTTCTCAACTACTGTATCTTCTTTTTTTTCATCTTCACTTTTTCCGGGTATTTCTATGCTGTCATTTTCTTCTTCAACTTCAACTATTTTTTTGTATACAGTAGCTTCACTTTTTTCTCCCTGATCAGATACTGTGTAGAATACTAAGTCAATATTGTGGAATTCTTCACTTACTTCAAAAGAAAATTGACCTAGTTCATCTGTCATAACAGTTTCAATTAACATGTCATTTTGCCAAATTTCAACTGTTTTATCTGGCAATGATTGTCCAAAAATCATTGCTTCACTTTCATCAATAATAATAGGCGCCAATAATACTTCTCTTTGGGAGTCGGTTATTTTTAGTTCTTTACTAATTTTTACATCTGACTCTTCATCTATAGCATCAAATTTCAAAACCTTACTTTCTGAATAACTAAGTAAATCAATTGTAAATTGACCTATCTCATCAGGAATGATGGTACTAAACTCCCCATCATCAATGGTTAATAGAATACTTAAACCTGGATTTGTTTCGCCTTTAATTTCAGTTTTATCTTCATTGATTTCAAGATTTAACAAATATTCTTCTTCAATTAATATTGTTTCTTCCTGTTCAATAACCGACACTTTTTCTTCTGATTCTAAAATACTTGTTTGGTCTACTGTATCAGCATATACAATTGGTTCTTCTGTAAATGTACTAAGAACAATAGAACTTGAAAATAAAACCAGTGCACTTAGTCTATTCTTTTTCTTCATCGTTTTCTCCGTTTCTCCTATAAATAGGAAGCTGTTCTTGTATATTTACAAAAACAGCTTCCTATTTATTTTAATAATTATTTAAAATAATTATCAATACCCTTAGCAATCGCTTGTGCAAGCGTATTTTGGTAACTATCTGTAGTCAATTTATTAAGTTCATTTCGATTACTCATATAGCCTAATTCTAACAATACAGCAGGAATCGCTGTTTCTCTAAGAACAGCAAAGGTATCTCTTCTTACCCCGCGATTGTATGCCTTTGTACTACTAATTAAACTATTATGAATAGAATTAGCAAGTTTTGAGCTTTGTAAAATTCTTTGTGGATCATTATGAAAAGCTCCATTTATTTTTGAAGGATAATCTGGATCATACTCATAGTAGTAAGTTTCAATACCATGTGCTGTCGAATTATTAGGCATCGCATTGTGATGGACACTTACAAAAATATCGGCCCCACTTGCATTAGCAATTTTAGATCTTTCTGTTTTAAAGTCAAATGATGTATCAGTTGTTCTTAACATTATGACATTGTATCCCATATTTTGTAAGAGTTTTTGTAGTTTTAGTGAAACTTGCAAGTTGATTTTCTTTTCTTGAACGCCATAATAAGTCGCCCCAGGATCGGAACCGCCGTGACCAGGATCAATAAAAACAGTATATCCAAATGCTTTGGTATCAAGCCAACCTAACTCTTTACCATTTACTTTAATCAAAGCAAAGGTTCCTCTACGTGTTGTTTTTTCCTCTACAACAGTAACCTTTTGCTTTAAATACTGCGCTGATTTTGCTACATTTTTAAAACCTGAAATACCATATGGTAATGTATCAATCGTAAATCCAGTTTTACTAATTATAGTTGTATAGCTTGTCTTTTTAGTAGAGCTAACTGTTTCTTTATTAAGAGCTCTAGTGTCAATCCAGCCTAATAGCTTACCATATCTATAAACTTTCGCAAACGTTCCTCTAACGGTTACAACTTCCTCAGTAGCAACAATATCGGTACCATAATATTGAGATGAAGCAGCAATTTTTGTAAACCCTCTAACCCCATATGGTAATGTATCTATTGAATTGTTTTTGGTAACAATTCTAGCAGCATAATGAACCCCTTTTGTAGAAGTGATAACTTCTGGGCTTAATGCGTTAGTATCTACCCAACCTATTTCTTTTCCACTAATTGATATTAAAGCAAAAGTTCCCCTACTTGTCTCTTTTTCTTGAGAAACCACAATATTTTTATTGTAATACTTTGATGTGCGATCAATTGTCTTAAAATTATATACACCATATGGGAGTGTATCTATCGTATTATTTTTAGTGCTTATTTTTGCAGCGTAGTTGACATTAGTCGTTTTTAAAACTGTTTCAATTTCAAGACCTTTTTTATCTATCCAGCCTACTTCTTTTCCATTTATAGATATCAATGCAAAAGTTCCTCTGCTTGTAGTAGCTTCTTCATTCACAATTACTTTTACATTTTTGTAATCCGGTGATCTTCCAATTGTTGAAAATCCTTCTATACCGTATGGTAGCGTATCAATAGTATTATTTACACCTACAATTTTGGCTGCATAATTAACCTTTATTCTTTTATTGATAACTTCTTTTGATAGTGCATTAATATCTACCCAACCTAACTCCTTGCCATAGCGATAGACATATGCAAAAGTCCCTCTTCTTGTTACCATCTCTTGTGTAACTACAATGTTATTTCCAAGAAATTCGCTTGTGCGGTGTAAAGTTTTAAACCCATTTAAACCATATGGTAACGTATCTACTGTGTTATTCTTTGCTACAATTTGAGCCCCATAAGTAACATTTTTCGTGCTAATTGTTACCTCCGGTTCAAGTGCATTCGTTTTAATCCAACCAATATCTTTTCCATATAAAGTTAGATAACTATATTTTCCATTAAGTGTTTCCGCTTCTTTAGTTATTACAAAATTACTATTTTTATGACTTGTAGCATTTGCAACTTTTTTAGCATTTATCAATTCTTCAGGCAAAGTATATATATCGAAGCTATAGTCTCTTATCCTTGCTGCATAGCTCGTATTCTTTTCATTTAAAATGTCATTAGCAATAAAAACTCTTGCTAATTTTTTTGGAGAACTTTCTTGAACTACTTCTTCTTTTTCTTCAACAACTTCAATATTCTCTTGGATATCTTCCTCGATAACATCTTCTATAAGTTCTGATTCTGAATTTTCAATATCAGTAGCTGATTCTTCAGAATTATCACTCTCTGAAGCTTCTTCTTTAGGCTCTTCTACGACTTCATCATTTTCATAACTCAAATCGTAGTTTGTTAGAACATCCGACACTAAAACTTTATAAGCATCATCTTCTATTAATTCAATGACATCATCTAAAGATTCTACACCTATAACATTAGAATTAATGTTTATATAGAAGTCTTCTATCGAATCCTCTATACTGGGGTATTCTTTATATGTTCCCTCTTCGTCTACCATAGCAAAATAATTGTTATTTAGGACAAAGTCATGATTGCCCCAATCGCTTAAAATTGCCATTTCCGAAATAATAAGTTCTGGCAACACGTGCAAACGAAGTCCTACCTCATTTGCTATATCTATATGCGAGTCAATAAAAACTTGACGGTCTTCTTCTACAACTGACGTGGTTTCAATATTATTATCTGTAACAACAGCCAATATATTAGGAACCGGTGCGCAAAGTAACTGGAATACAAGCAAACTAGAAATCCATCTACTCTTTTTAATCAATTTTTTACCTCCAATAATTTTATTACTAAATCAGTATAACATTATACTATCTAATTTTTAACCTTTTTCGCATAACATATTATTTCACTTTCTGAAAAATTCATAAAATGGAAACAAAAAAGATTCTTGATTATTGCTAATCAACGAATCTTTCCTCTATTATTTATGTAAAATAGTAATACTTTCACAATACAGATGTACAGCCTTAAATTGTTTTTTATACCATTTCTTTGTTGTTTTTTCTCTTTCAACAAAAATGTATGGTGTTGTAATTTCTACATCAGTAGCAAGCTCATTAAGATCATTTATATAAATAGCTTTAGTCACATTATCTATTTTATCTTTTAACGTTTCTTCAATCTCAAATTCACTTAATAAAATAACCGGATTATTTTCATTTTGCAATAACCTAATTAGATTTTTCTCAGTATTATCATTTAATAAGATTAAACGGTCTCGATCAGCTACACTGTAAGAAAATGCATATGTTATTTTTTTAGAACTGAATATTTTAGCAATAGTAATCAAAACTGCTAACATTACAGCAGCAATTACGCTTCCAACCAATGTTAACACTAGATTTTTTAAATTAAATGATTCTTCTCTGCTAAATTCAGGAATTGCTTCAATATCACTAGCAGCGAAACTTTCTGAATCATAAATTTCTGGTTCCGATACAATATAAACTAATTTATTATCTAGCATGTTGATTTCGCCAGATAGTATATAATCATAAAAGAATTCAGAAACTTTTAGATTCTCCTCTTCTGTTCCTACATTAGCAATAAACGTAAATATATGTGTAGAACCATTTCTCGATAAACCTAAAACACCTCTATCATATTGTGTCTTTTGAAAATCGTTTCTAACTTCTTCTAGCAACACATCTGTTATTTCAACACCAGTTTCTTTCTCAGCTTTCTCTAGAACATCAGGTAGAAGCATATACTCTTCTATAATCATAGAGTTAATATAAATTGTACCGTCTTCTTGTTCCACATACATTCTAAAAATACCAGGATTACTTTCTTTGGTATCTGAAATTGGTAACTCTTCGTCAGTATTACTACTATTTAGATAGCTTAACCCAATTGATCCTCCAAAAATAATAACAGTAAATAAAATCGTTAATACAACTAGACTTTTTCTGAATTTTTTAAAGAAATTAGATAATTCAGATATCATTATTTGGTTGTTCATAATAGTCTCCTCATCTTAAAATAACAAGCTCTACGCTTGCCTCATATATTTACTTACCATCTCAGAAAGTTCTTTTTTATACAACAGTAAAATCACACATACATATAAGAAATATGATATAAACCCTATAGGTAAAGAAAGAAGATTCGCACATATATAAAAGATAATAATGTGAGAAAGAATAAATATGCTTTCTTTTATTCCATCACGTAAATACCGATATTTAAAGTTGGTTACTATAAAGTACCATATTAAGTAGGAAAGAGTAGTAGCCATCGCTATGTGTTCCATTTTTGAAGAAATAGATGAAGTTATTGCAATTAAAGTTATTGCGATTGCTAAAAAAACTAGCATATCTTTCAAATACTGTTTTTTATTATTTCTTGTTTTATAAATGTTGTTAAAAATGACATTTGATTCCATAATGTACGGTATCGAAATAAATGTTATAGATAGTATTGCTAAGGCTGGTACATATTTGGAAATATAGTTTGTAATGATAAAGCTAAATACGAAAAAGCCTAAACCTCCAAAACATCCAATCAGCAATAATATCTTTTTCAAATTTATTAACATCTCTTGATCTTCTTTTTTTGCGATTAAGTTATAAAAAACCAGACTAATTGCATTGACAACTAATAGAATAATATTTAACAACGATGTAGAAAATGAATATTGAGCAAACTCCTCTGTCGAAAAACCAAAATTTACAAACCAGGACCCAATATTCGCTATAAAGGTAACAATCATATTTGAAAGTAAGATAACAATTCCTACTTTGAATAAATGATAAATATCTTCAGCAGATAGTTTTCTAACTTTTTCTTTTTTAAAGTTAAATGTTTTTCTAAAGTTAATTTCATAAAAAATATATGCTAATAACAAAGCAAAAACGTGAGCAAAGATATATACAGAATAGTCATTTCTTGAAACTAAAAATATTGCGATGATCATCATCAAAACATTAAAGATCGTATTATACATATTTAATTTAGAGTAATCTTTGAATTCTCCAATCGCTTGTAATAAATTTTTGTGGAACTGAATTAAGTTCATTAAAAATGTAGCTATTGAAAAATATAGCAAAACAATATCTTGTTTAAGAAGCGCAAAAGCTAAAACAGCAACAAACATAACTGTTTGAAAAGTTTTTATAAACTTAACTTCTGAATTCAGTTCGCTAAGATTTAAATCAAATTTATTACTACCACCGTATTTAATGTAGATTCCATCGTTAAATCCAATATTAAAAATGTAAATAAATGTTAAATACAACGTAAATTCTTTATATTTCCCATAATCAAATGTACTGATGTATATAGGTAATATAAAACCTAAAATAAAACTACTACCTAAACTGAAAATGTTAGCAGAGGCAACTCTAAATATACTTTTTAATGTTTCCAATTTATTGCCTCCTTATTAGTAAATACTATCAAGAGTTTCTGCTCTATTGTTGGTTTATAGCTTATTTTGTCCACAGATAGAATATTTAAGTAGGAAACGACAATTCCAAAAAACACCCATATCCAGATAATAGGAAAATTCGAACTTGAACTTGTTGATCCCATAATATACGATACGAGAATACTGATTAACGAAACTGATGTATATTTTATAAATGGGTTTGTATAACTTTGCAATCTAATTTTGTTTAGTTTCCAAATCAAATTTCCGTAAAAAATGATATAAAAGATAAAGATTACATAACCATAGTTAACAAGAATGTCTAGCCACCAATTATGTACTGAGTTGATGTTATTAGTATTATAAATACTATGGTTTTCTAAATAGTAAGCAATGTTTCCAGCGCCTATTCCCAGTCCGTTCGAATCTCTTAAAAAGACAAATGCATTTTTTATCAAATTAATTCTTATCTCATCACCTGAATTAAAAAATTTATTCAATAGTACATGATTAACTGTAAAAGAAACAGAGGGAATAACGTAAATAGATACGATGAATAAGAGAGTCGAACCAATAACCATTAACCATACTTTTTTTCTATTTGAAATAAATAAGATATATGTAGCAATACCCAAAGCAAGAGCTAAATAATTAGCGCGAGACATAGTTTTATAGATTAAAAAAATAGACGACATAATTGTAAATAGGTATAGTAATTTAATTTTTTTGTTTTTTTCAACCATCATTATTGCAAAACAAATAAAAATTGAGAATACTAAAAACGTAGCAAAATCATTTGTATTATTAAATAATGATAGTGGATTACCCCTCTCCTTAAAATCTGGAATTAATGGAGACGTAGAAAAAATATATTTACCAGTTGTTACATTAACCCAACCAATAATATTGTGAATAATAGTAAGCAACCCTACATAGTTGAAAAGTTCATAGAAATCCTCACTTGATTTGAATATATAATTGATAACAACCATGACACATGTCGCAATATATATATATATATTGTAATTTAACCATCCATTTAAATCTTCTGACCATATAATACTTATCAAAGAATATATCAATAGCACTAACATAAATAGAATAGAATAACGGTTATTGTGATAATCAGATTGGTTGATAGTAATCGTTCCCTTAACAGCCTTTAAAATGAAAATTCCTATTAGGATAGAAGATAGTCCTGCTAATATCAATAAATGTCCCTGAAAAGGAAATAATGTTACTGTAACAATTACATACAACAAGTACTTAATCATAAAATCCCAGCCTTTTTCTTACATATATTTATTTTGTGTAGCTTTCTCCAATTTTAAATGTACTTATTTTTTTAAAAATAAAATCTTCATACAATTTACCAGCTATAACATTATTAAACGCTTTTTCATCGAGCGCTGATTTACGTTCTTCAACTGTTGGTAACTCTTCTTTACTCACTCTGAGAATTTCATCTTCCCATTCTCCTAAAGATGCTTCTAAAGGCAGATATGAAACAAGATTTAAGCCTAAATCTACTTCTTTAGTGATTGTATCTGCAATAACAGCAGGTATACCTGCTGCTTGAGTTTCTACAATAACTGTAGGAAGACCTTCGTAAAATGAGGGTAAAACAAAGACATCAAAAATTTGGTACAAAATATTAGCGTCTTCTCTTCTTCCCAAGAACATGACATACTCTGAGAGGTTACTTTCCTCTATTAATTTTTTGATTTCATCTTCTAGTTCTCCGGCACCTACAAACAACCACATAAATTCTTGGTTATTTTCTGCTAAATATTTAATCAACTTAACCATGAAATAATGATTTTTTTGAAGATTGAATCGACCTATATTTCCAAGTATTAATCGATCCGTTGGAATATCATTTACCGTTTTAAATTGAATGATTTCTTTATCAGTCATCTGCAACATATATTTATTTAATGGAATACTGTTAGGTATATGCATAACTTTATTTTTTTTAACAACGTCTTCTCCAAAAACAAAATTTGAAGACTCACTGCTACATGATGTTAACTGATCAGCTGTATAGCGCGATATATATTGATCTAGCTTCACTCTTATTTTATCTTTAAAGCTATCCATATTGTCATACTGTGTTTTATGAGCATGTACAATAAATCGATTTACCTTTAATTGAAGGGCCATCATTTTAAAAACAAGGGCATAGTGCCCAGAAGTATGACATTGAATCACATCATATGGGCCATTTTCTTTTAACATTTCAATTGCATGTTTGTAAAATTTTCTAAATCCTACTTTTTTAGGTTTAAGAAATGTTAATGCCTTACCATTTAGTAGAGCTATTTCTTCTAGAAACTCATCTGTATAATCGGTGAATCCAATAACATCAAAAGAAATTTTCTCTGGGTCTACAACTTGAGCTAAATTTCTGATGTGAGACGATATTCCGCCACCATACCCACTCATAATATGAAGAATTTTTTTTCGCTCTAACATTATAATATCCCTCCTTAAATCTTACTTACTTTATCACATATTTATCTATTTTATGACTTAGTGTTTAAATTTCAAATAAACTTAAGGTTTTCATAATGCTATCTTTATTTGTCGATTTTTCTTTACCATATTCAAAGGCTTTATGAGATATTATTTGATAGTCTTCATTGCTCATTTTTATTGCTTCATTTATAGCTGAAATAAATCTATCTTTTTCTCCAAGAGCAATATCCCAACCTACATTTTTTTCTTCTAATTGAAGCCATGGTGTTTGGTCGCTAATAATAACAGGGCACCCTCCAACAAGAGCTTCCGAAATAACATGTCCGAAATTTTCTCCATATGTGGGAAGTAGAAAGAAATGGTTTTCTTGAAACTTCTCAAAGATTTCAAAATGTTTCAAAATACCTTTATAAACAACCTTTACATTTGAAGGTAATTTTTTAATATACATCTGACATTCTGTCCAGTATTCGTCATCCTCAATAGGACCATAAATAGAAAACAGAACATTTCCTTTTACATTTTTCAAATAAGTTAGTGCTCCTAATAAGTTTTTCATAGGATGTATTCTAGAAATAAATATGAATTTACATTCATTGCTATTTTTTATAAGTTTTTTTGAATAATCTAAATGAGAGTAATTAGCTGTTAAATTACTAGCAACCTTAATACGAGTTTGATTTCCCATGATTTTTTCAATATGATTTTTTTCTGTGTCTGCAGTTGCATGCCAACTGATTGACTTAGAAAACCCTAAATTTTTAAAAAAGTTAATATATAGTCTCTTCTTTGTAGCTTTAAGACTTAAAGCTCCTGGAGAGAATTCACCTCTAGGAGCTAGAACAATGGTTCCTTTAATTCTATTACTTATTCTTTTTGCGATAACTGGCAATATACTAAAGTGGAAATCAAAGAAACTATTTAAGTAGAAATGATCAAATTCTTCTAATTTCATTATCTCAATAACTTTAGCCAGATTTAAATCTTTTCTATTTAAATATCTTACTTTTGCATTTCCTACATTCATCCAGATGTCGTTGTTAATATTCGAAAATGGTTTAGAATCACCTAGATCTCTATCTGAAGTACAAATGTAGAAATCAAGGTCACTAGAAAGATTCTCTACTAAGTTCTTAGTAGAAACAATAGGACCTCCTCCCTTTACACTTGGTGTAAAGAAAGGAGCAAAAATTAGAACTTTCTTTTTCATTAGCATTCTCTCCAAACTACTCGTTTCACATAGTCTGTATAAGATAAGATAATTCTTAATACTTTTTCAGAAACATTCGGCATACTGTAATCTGCCACCAAACGTAATGTTTCTTTTTCCTGTGTGTCAAGTACTAATAGTCCTTGCATAATTCTATTTTTGTTTAAGCCAACCATCATCACACTAGCTTCTTCCATCGCTTCTGGTCTTTCATGAGCTTCTCTAATATTTAACGCTCTAAATCCTAAAATAGAAGATTCTTCGCTAATTGTACCACTATCACTTAACACGGCTTTAGAATGTACTTGTAAATGATTGTAATCATTGAACCCTAAGGGTTTCATTAATTGAACATTGCTGTGGAATTTAATTCCTTTTTCTTCAATTTTATTTCGAGTACGAGGATGTGTACTGACAATAACAGGCATATCGTATTGCTCTGCAATAGCATTTAACGTCTCTACAAGTCCATTAAAGTTCTTTTCTGAATTAATATTTTCTTCCCTATGGGCAGAAATTAAAAAGTAGTGTCCCTTATCTAAATTCAAACGAGATAGTACATCTGAAGCTTCAATATCTGCTTTTCTAGAGTTTAATACTTCAAACATTGGACTACCTGTTTTAATAATTTGATCTGCTGGTAATCCTTCTGCCAAAAGATATTCTCTAGCAATATCACTATAAGTCAGGTTAATATCTGCTGTATGATCAACAATTTTTCGGTTTGTTTCTTCTGGAACACGCTGATCAAAGCAACGGTTTCCTGCTTCCATATGAAAAATAGGAATATGTCTTCTTTTTGCTGCAATAGCACATAAGCAACTGTTTGTATCGCCTAAAACTAACATAGCTTCGGGTTGAACTTCTTCTAAAATAGGGTCAATCTTCACTAAGATATTTCCAATTGTTTCTACTGCCGTTCCAGTTGCTGCATTTAAGAAATAATCTGGTTTTCTTAAATGAAAGTCGTTAAAGAATACTTCATTTAATTCGTAGTCATAATTTTGTCCAGTATGAACGAGAATGTGTTCAATCGCCTCTGATTCTTCCAATTTATTAATGACTGCAGCTAAGCGAATGATTTCTGGTCGTGTTCCGACAACAGTCATAACTTTTAATTTTTTCATTTTTTAGTTTATACCTCCAAGAAATATGTATCTGGTTGCTCAGGATTAAACGGTTCATTTACCCACATAAGCGTTACTAAGTCTGTCTCACCAATATTTTCAATATTGTGAGTATAACCAACAGGGATATCAACGACCTCTATTTTTTCTCCACTCACTTTATATTCAATTACTTCTTTTGAATCGAGCGGTCGAAATCGAATAACACCTTCACCACTGACAACTACAAATTTTTCATTCTTAGTATGGTGCCAATGATTTCCCTTAGTAATACCCGCTTTTGAAATATTAATAGAGACTTGCCCTCTATCAGGCGTTCTCAAAATCTCAGTAAAAGAGCCTCTTTGGTCAACATTCATCTTCAAGGGATATGAAAAATTTTCTTGAGGCAAATAACTTAAGTAAGTACTGTATAATTTCTTCTCAAATCCATCTGCCATATTAGCTATTGTTAATGATGAACGACTTTCTTTAAACGATTTAATCAAATCAACAATTCTTCCAAGAGTCGCTTCATGAACAACTGGAACCTCGTAAAAATTATTTTTTTGATTTCCCAACCCTTTTGAGGCGCTAATTAACTCACTTACAACATCATCAATATAGACCAATTGCATCAAAACACTTGGATCATTAATGGTAATAGGCAAATCACGAGCAATATTATGACAAAAAGTCGCTACGGCACTATTGTAGTTGGGACGACACCATTTTCCAAAAACATTTGGGAAACGGTAAATAAAAACTCTCGCACCTGTCTCATTACCGTAATCACGTAGAAGTTTTTCGCCAGCCTGTTTACTTCTCCCGTAGGGATTATCTAACTCTGCTTGAATGGAAGATGAAATCATCACTGGAGCTTTATTTTCATACTTCTTTAAAGCTTCTAATAAAATCGAAGTGAATCCAAAATTCCCCTCCATGAACTCTTCTTCAACTTCAGGACGATTCACGCCTGCAAGATGAAAGACGAATTCAGCCTCTTTGCAATAGGTATCCAATAACATTGGATCTGTCTCTTTATCATATAAAAACAATGTGTCATCACTCGTTGCCTTTAAGTGGGCAACAAGGTTTCGGCCAATAAATCCGTTTGCTCCAGTTATTAGAATTTTCATTATTTAACCCAACCTTTTAATTCTTCTTGAACATATTTCAATTCCAATAATTTTTCCATCATTGCCTCTACAGTTAGTTGTTCCGTATTGTCTGAGTTATATTCATCTAAATGAACAGCTTCTTTATTGCCTTCATCAAAGAATTTACCATAGTTTAAATCTCGTTTATCTGAAGGCACACGATAAAAGCCACCCATATCAATTGCACGAGCTGCTTCTTCTTTCGTTAACAATGATTCATATAATTTTTCACCGTGGCGTATTCCAATTGTTTCTACAGATAGTTTTGTTCCAAAGATATTTTGAATAGCTTGTACTAAAGTTGTAATTGTTGCAGCAGGAGCTTTCTGAACCATAATATCTCCCTGTTCAGCATTCTCAAATGCAAACATGACTAAGTCGACAGCTTCTTCCAAGCTCATCATAAAACGAGTCATTGATCCTTCTGTTACTGTAAAAGGTTTACCTGATTTTAACTGCTCAATAAATAATGGAATAACTGATCCACGAGAAGCCATGACATTTCCATAACGAGTTCCACAAATTAAGGTTTCTTCTGGATCAACATTACGTGATTTTGCAACAAATACTTTTTCCATCATTGCTTTTGATGTTCCCATTGCATTAATTGGATATGCTGCTTTATCAGTTGATAAACAAATAACTTTTTTTACACCTGCTTCAATTGCAGCAGTCAATACATTATCTGTTCCAATAACGTTTGTTTTTACGGCTTCCATCGGGAAGAACTCACATGACGGAACTTGTTTTAACGCGGCTGCATGAAAAACAAAGTCTACACCACCCATAGCAGTTTGAACACTGCTAATGTCTCTCACATCTCCAATATAAAATTTAATTTTTGCATTATTATATTTTTTACGCATATCATCTTGTTTTTTTTCATCTCTGGAAAAAATTCTGATTTCTTTCAAGTCAGTGTCTAAGAAACGATCCAATACGGCATTTCCAAATGATCCTGTCCCACCTGTAATAAGTAAAGTTTTGTTAGTAAACATTAGATTTCCTCCAGTACTTCTTTTAATACTCGTGCATACTTTTCAGTATTAATTTGACGAGTATATTTTTCTAAAAATAATTTCTTGCTATTTGCTCCCATATCACTAACAAGTTTATCATCAGTTAACTTCAAAATAATCTCAGCCATTTTTTCAGATTCACCGTTTTTGATAGAGAAACCCGCTTGATATTGTAACAAATCTTCAGTTATATCACAAATCGAATCCATTATTGTTAGAACAGGCTTTCCTGCAGCCAAATAGGAGTATGTCTTACTTGGAACACATAAACCTGTTAGTCCTTCAACTAAACTAACAATAAAACCATCAGTGATTGCAAGTGCATCTGCAAAATCTTCTCCATGTAAAAATTCATATATTGTAACATTTTTTAATTTTTCTGAATTTACTTTTTCTTTAAGTAACTCCATCTTATTTCCATGCCCCGCTAGTAGAAAATGAATGTCATTATTTCCCTTTAAGCGGCGTATCGCAGACAAAATGGTCTCCATATCTTGAGCAGTTCCCATATTACCAAAATAAGATATAATCGTCTTTTTCTCATCAAGTAGATGGTTAAACAGTGAATTATCTACATTTTCTTTTTCCTTTAATGTTCTTTCATTATCCCAATTTGGAATTACTTCAATTTTATATGAAGGAATTGAACGATTTTTTTCAATATAATCTTTCATTTCTGTCGATAATGCAATCACTCTGCTCAATCGTTTAAAAACACGGTTATTAATAAATGTCATCATTCGACTTATAATACTAGTCTCACTGATTACTTTTGTTTCTATTGCAATCTCAGGATAAATATCATAACTTACGAAAATGATTTTTGTCTTATAAAGTATATTAGCTAGTGCAGCAACTAGCGGTAAAACTGGCGGATTAGAATATACAATTACCGTTTTATAATTCTTTATTTTTTTTATATTTAAAAGCATTTTTCCTGTGAATGAAAAATAATTAAGTAATCGTCCATAAAATTTACTTTTATCAAAATCACGATACTGAATCCGCTCAATAAAGACCCCATCCACAATTTCTTGCGTAGTTGGGTCTGCTCCTAATCCATATTCATGAGGATAACCACACAACGCTCCTACTTCAAAACCACTTTTAGCCAAATCAAAAGCCGTTTCAGAAGGTAGTACAGCTGAGCTAATATATTCTGGGTAAAAAAACTGGCACATAAATAATACATCTTTTTTCATAAATTTAAAACTCCAATACTCTGTATGCTCTAGTTCTCATTAAATAAATCACGAGTATAGACTTTTCCAACAACATCTTCCAGTGCTTCTTCATGACGATTTGAAACAATCATATCGGAAATAGCTTTGAATTCATCTAGGTCACGAATAACGCGAGACTTGAAGAAGTCATCCTCTTTTAAAGCTGGTTCGTAAACAACAACTTCAATCCCTTTTGCTTTAATCCGTTTCATAATCCCTTGAATGGATGATGAACGGAAATTATCTGAGCCAGATTTCATTGTTAAACGATAAATACCAACGACACTTGGGTTCTTTTTCAAAATCATATCTGCAATGTGATCTTTACGCGTACGGTTTGATTCAACAACAGCTTGAATCAAGTTGTTTGGTACATCATCGTAGTTGGCCAATAATTGTTTGGTATCTTTTGGCAGGCAGTAACCACCGTAACCAAATGATGGATTATTATAGTGCGTTCCGATACGTGGATCAAGTCCAACACCTTCAATAATTGATTTTGTATCTAGACCTCTGACTTCTGCATAGGTATCTAATTCGTTAAAGTAAGCAACACGAACAGCTAAATAAGTATTAGCGAATAACTTAACTGCTTCTGCTTCGGTTGATGCCATTAACTTAACTGGAATATCTTCTTTTACAGCACCTTCAACTAATAAATTCGCAAACTGTTGAGCTTTTTCTGAAACTTCTCCTACGATAATACGTGATGGGTAAAGATTATCATACAGTGCTTTTCCTTCACGTAAAAATTCAGGTGAGAAGATAATATTATTTGTTTGGTATTTTTCTTTCATTTCAGTGACATAACCAACTGGCACAGTTGATTTGATAATCATGGTTGCATCTGGTTTTAACTCTAATATATCTTCAATAACTGTTTCAACCGTTGATGTATCAAAGAAGTTCTTCTTGTCATCATAATTAGTTGGTGTCGCAATAACAACAAATTCAGCGTTTCGGTAAGCTTCTTCCTTATCAGTAGTCGCTAATAAATCTAATTCTTTTGTTGCTAAGTATTCTTCAATTTCTTTGTCTATGATTGGTGACTTTTTGTTGTTAATCATTGCCACTTTTTCTTCGATAACATCCAATGCAATCACTTTATTGTGTTGCGCCAGAAGAATACATTTGATAATCCAACATATCCTGTTCCAACTACGGTAATGTTCATTGTTTTCATACACTTCTTTCTTCTATTTTTTTAAGGCTTTTGCTAGCTCTATAATATGTTCTTTCATTTTTTCAGAGGTTTCTTCATGTTGTAAACCGATCTCAATATTGGCAACAAGCATGCCATATTTATCTCCTACGTCATAACGAGTCCCTGTATACTCGTACGCCAACAATGAATTTTGCTTGTTCAACGTTTCCAAGGCATCTGTTAACTGAATTTCCCCACCTTGATCAGGTTCTTGATTTTCAAGAATCGTAAAGATTTCAGCTGGCAAAACATAACGTCCAACAATGCCAAGTGTGCTTGGTGATTGTTCTGGTAATGGTTTTTCCACAAAATGTTTTGTATTGTAAAGATGCGGACCAATTTCATCTTGAATATCAATGACACCAAAACGGTCCGATTTCTCTTTTGGAATCTGAATCGTTGCAACAACACCTTTGTCGTATTGCTCTGCTAAGCCCATTAATGTTTTAGTTAATGGCACGTCATTAGGCATAATATCATCACCTAGCAGAACAACGAATGGCTCATCTCCTACAAACGCTCGTGCTTGTAGGATTGCATCTCCTAATCCTTTAGGATAAGCTTGGCGGACATAATGAATGGATGGAATAGTCGTAGACTGGACATTGTTTAATAAATCATCTTTATTTTTTTCAATTAAGTTGTTTTCAAGAGAAATATTCGCATCAAAGTGATCTTCAATAGCATTTTTCCCTTTTCCCGTAATAATCAGAATTTCCTCAATACCACTTTTTAGCGCTTCTTCAACTACATATTGGATACTTGGTGTATCGACAACTGGCATCATTTCCTTAGCCATAGCTTTTGTAGCTGGTAAGAAGCGTGTTCCTAATCCTGCAGCAGGAATGACAGCTTTTCTTATTTTTTGCATGCTGACCCCTCTTTCATAATCTCTCTTTTATTATTATACCAAATATCCATGGAAATAAGAAAGACCTCTGAGTCATCTTTATGATAACTTAGAGGTCTTCCCGTATAATTATAACGACCAGTAATGATAACCTTTGCTAACAATCTCATTTTCTTCAAACATACTCTTGATATCTATGAATACTTTCTCATCAGTATTAGAGTAGAATTTTTCAAAATCTGAGAATGACATTTCTTTATAGTCATCATGAGTTACAGCAAGTACAACGCAATCTAAATCTCTAATATCACTTTGAGAAATTAAATCAATATTATATTCTCTTTTAGTCTCACTGATATCAGCTATAGGATCCGTTACAATCGGTTCGATTCCATAACTATTTAAACCACTAATAATATCTGTAACTTTTGTGTTTCTTATGTCTGGTGTATTTTCTTTAAAAGTCAAGCCAAATATCCCTACTCGCGCATCTCTAACTTTTTTCCCAGAAAGAACTAGTTTTTTGATAATAGAATCTGTAATAAAATTACCCATCCCATCATTTATTTGCCTACCAGACAATACTATTTGAGAGTGATAACCTAATTTTTCAGCTTCATAGACGAAATAATATGGATCTACACCTATACAATGTCCTCCTACTAAACCAGGAGTAAAACCTAAAGAATTCCATTTAGTGTTCATAGCTTCTACAACTTCCATTGTATTAATTCCCATTCGATCAAAAGCCATTGCTAACTCATTCATAAACGCAATGTTAATATCTCTTTGACTATTTTCTACAACTTTAGCAGCTTCTGCTACTTTAATACTCTTTGCTCTATGAACTCCTACCTCAATCACTAACTCATAGACTTTTGCAATGAGTTCTAAACTCTCCTCATCAATTCCAGAAACAATTTTAATAATATTTTCTAGCCTGTGCACTTTGTCACCTGGATTTATTCTCTCTGGTGAGTATCCTACTTTGAAATCCACGCCACACTTTAAGCCCGACTCTTCTTCGAGAATAGGGATACATACATCTTCTGTAACTCCTGGATACACTGTTGATTCGTAAACCACGACTGAACCTTTTTTAAGATTTCTACCCACAGTTCTAGTAGCACCTTCAACTGGAGATAAGTCAGGCGTTTTATCTTGATTAATTGGAGTAGGAACCGCAATGACAATAAAATTAGCTTCTTTAAGTCTATTTTCGTCATATGTAAAATCTACTGAAGTATTCTTAATAACTTCATTTCCTACTTCGTTGGTTGGATCAATTCCTTTTTTATATAAAGCGATTTTTTCTTTATTTGTATCAAATCCGATAACATTTACTTTCTCAGCAAAGGCTACAGCAATCGGCATTCCAACATACCCTAAACCAACTAAGGCTAGTTTTTTTTCTTTTGAAATCAAACTATCATATAATTCCATTTTTAAGTTATTCTCCTTTTTAATTATAATAAAATTGTTAACAACATACTCTCGTAATTAGTAAAAAATGAATCTTTTCTTATTTTATCACAGAATATTTTATGAATATAACATATTTTTTGTCACAATTAATAAAATTATTATTTTAAATACCCATTTGGATTGTTTTTTTGCCAGTTCCACGAATCACGGCACATGTCTTCCAAATCTTTTTCTGTTTGCCAGTTTAACAACTCTGACGCACGAGTCGCATCTGCATAGCAAGTTCCAATATCGCCAGGACGACGGTCCACAATTGTATAAGGAATAGCAAGGTCATTTGCCTTTTCAAAGTTATGAACCAAGTCAAGAACGCTGTAACCAACTCCTGTACCCAGGTTATAAATACCAACACCAGGCAGCTTTTCAAAGCTCTCTAGAGCTTTCAGGTGGCCTTTAGCTAAATCGACAACGTGAATGTAGTCACGGACACCTGTGCCGTCTGGTGTATCATAATCGTTACCAAAGACACTTAATTGTGGTCGTTTGCCTACAGCTACTTGAGTGATGTAAGGCATCAAGTTATTCGGGATTCCTGATGGGTCTTCACCGATTAAACCAGATTCATGAGCACCAATTGGATTGAAGTAACGTAAGAGTGCCATATCCCATTCGTTGTCAGAGACATGAACATCTTGAAGGATTTGTTCAATCATGACTTTTGTATAGCCGTAAGGGTTTGTTGCACTAGTAGGCATGTCTTCCGTTAATGGCGACACGTTATTCATACCGTAAACTGTTGCAGATGAACTGAAGACAATTTTTTTCACATTATTGGCTTTCATAGCCTCTAACAACATTAACGTACCCGTAATATTATTGTGGTAATAATTAATCGGCATTGCAACGGATTCCCCAACTGCCTTATAGCCGGCGAAATGAATGACCGAATCAATGGTTTCTCTTTCAAAAATAGCTTCCAAAGCTGGCTTGTCTAATAAGTCTGCTTCATAGAAGGTAACATCTTTACCAGTAATTTGTTTGATTCGATTTAACACTTCTGGTTTACTGTTTGAATAGTTATCAACAATGACAACCTCATAATTATTATTTAATAATTCAACTACGGTGTGGCTTCCGATATAACCTGCGCCACCTGTTACTAAAACTGCCATCTTATCACTCATCCTTTGCTATCTTAGTTTAATTCTAACTCAGTACGCAATAAAGTTTGAATCCGGTATAGCTCTTCATCTGGTACAAAATAGTACCAAATACCGTCTGATAACGTACTACCGCTACCTGACAATTGCTCACTTTGAATATTTCTCGCTGCCGCAAGATAGTCATTACTCTGTAGCTTCAAGTAATCTGATGATTGGAAATTTGTTTGAATATTATTCGACAATGATCCTAAAATATCTTGGTAATTAAATAAGGTCGATGGGCTAATTACTTTGTCGATGACGCCTTCAATAATTAATTGCTGACGTCTTTGACGTCCCATGTCACCATCTAAATCTGCATAGCGCATACGAGCAAATGCCAGTGCAGCCTCACCATCCATGTGGTTAACTTGGCCCTCATAGAAGGTATAGCCATCTTGTGTAAAGGTAAGTGGACTAACAATATCTACTCCCCCAACTGCATTGACAATTTCTTGAATCCCAGCCATATTAACTGTTACATAATAGTCAATGGGTATATTTAAGAAATTTTGAATAGAATTAATTGACATACCTGTTCCACCAAAGGCATAGGCGTGGTTAATTTTATCCCAAGTCCCATATCCGACAATTTCAGCGTAGGTGTCACGTGGAATACTCATCAATGTTGCTTTCTTGGTTGTTGGGTTAACTGTCGCCACCATAATTGAATCCGAACGGCCTTGTTCAGTACGACCTAAGTCTCCTGAATCAACGCCTAATAATAAAATAGAAATGGGTTCTTTACTACTTAAAGTGACCGCACTTCCACGAATATCATCCACTTCTTCTTCAGCAATAGGTGTATAAATATCATCTGTTGCATCATTTAAATGTCTAAAAACATTAAATGCAAATCCTCCTACAGCAATAAGTGCGACTAATAATAAAAATAAAACAATTTTAAGTCCTGTTCTCTTTTTCTTTCTTTTTCTTGAACGAGAGCGTCTTCCTTCTTCCATTTTTGCACATCCCATCTTATTTAATATTGGTTTTCTTCTAAATATTCTTCAGCGTAAATATTATTATCTTCATAAACTTCTTCACTAGTATCGTCTTCTACATAATAATAATTATATAAATAGTTCCAGTCTGTATCAGACAGAGTCAATTCTTCAATTTCAATAGAATCTAGTTCTAGTTCTTCCCTTAAAATATTGGATATTTCTAATCGATTTTCTGGATTAGCATACAAGTAATAAATCTCATCTAACCACAGCTCTTCTCCGATTAAGTTATCTTGCTCAATATTCTCCAAGGCGCCCCTATACCCAGCTAGTATGTCAGTCATTTGTTTAAAAGAAAGATTTGTTTTTACATTATCTTCCATCGTTTGTAAAATAGTTTGGTAGTTTGTAAGTGTTTCAAAACTAAGAACTTTATTAATAATTGCTTCTATAACAAGCTTCTCTCTTTTTTGTCTACCAAAATCTCCCTCGGGATCCTCTTTCCTCATACGAGCAAACACCAAAGCCTCAGTTCCATTTAACACTTCTGTAACGCCTTCATTAAATAGGTGTCCGCTAGATTCAAATGTTAAAGGACTCGTTACTTCAATACCATCTATAGCATCTACTATATCAACTAAACCTTGCATATTTATTTCCACATAATAATCGATTGGAACATTAATCAACTCTTGTATAGAATTAATAGACATTTCAGCTTCTCCGTAAGCATAGGCATGGGTAATCTTATCATAGAAAATCCATCCATATTCTGATTCATAACCATCCATCAATGCATACGTATCTCTAGGAATACTGACTAAAGTCGTCTTGTTTGTATTAGGATTTAAAGTAGCTATTATAATTGCATCTGATCTACCTACATCAGTTTCTCTCCCATCAACACCATTATCTACACCTAGAAAAACAAAAGATATGGGTTGCGTCTGATTAATGACTACACTACTACCATCTCTCTTATCATTAACACTAATATCATTAAATATATTACCTATTGAAGAGTTAACCTGGTTAAAAATAAACCAAGCTCCGGTATAAAACATCAAAAATAAAGCAATAGCTACAAATATAATTTTTTTATTTCTTCTCTTTTTTCGATGTAAAGTCCTTCTGTTCTCACTCATATAAATATAGTTCCTCTTTTCGCCTTAAAAAAGCATAAAAATTGATAATACTAAGCTATAGTATATGTTACTTTTAGAAATAACAAAATTCTAAAGTGAACAATTTAACAGAATCGTAAAAAATAGGCTCGTCTTTTCAGACAAACCTATCTATTGTGTTATTTTTCAAAGATTTTTTGAACTGCTTCATAACTTTCAAGCGTTCCAATATCATAACGTTTGCCTTGGAATTGGAAGGCGTGAACGGCTTTATGTTTAATTAAATACGGTACAAAATGCCCTGGCGCATCTGGATTATTGCCTTCTTCTAGGTATTTTTGGAAGAAAGGCAGTGTATCTTTTCGATAAAGATAAAAAGCAGGTACACAGAATGAAGATTTTGGCTGTTCTGGCTTCTCTTCAAAGGATAATACGCGACTCTCATCATCAATTTCAATCACACCTGCGCGTTTTAACTGCGCCTCATTAGCTTCATGATAAGTGGTGATGCAATCAGAAGCTTTGTCATAGAAGAAGCTTGCAAAATCTGCCAATTCAAATTCAAATAAATTGTCTCCTGCAATAATCATTAAGTCATCATCAATCTTCAATTGATTGATCACAAATTGAATATCACCGATAGCACCTAGGCGTGTATCATTTGTTAATGTACCATCATTAACCACAGTTAATGATTTTGAATAGGTCACAGCTTTTTTCCACTCTTCGAAATGACCAGCAAATTTATCATTAGTCACAATAATCACTTCATCAATCTCTTTAACACGGTCAATCTTTTCCATTGCATGGTCTAAAATACTTTTGCCCGCCACCTTTAGTAGTGGTTTCGGTTGATTCTCCGTTAAAGGATACAAACGTGTGGCATAGCCTGCCGCTAAAATAACAACTTTCATTTTATTCCACCACCAAATCGTTTATTAAATGGGCACCATCTGCAGTCTTACAAAAGTTGACCGCATAGCTATCCTTGTATTCTGGATGGCGAGCGGGATAAATCTCATCAATTTTCGCTTTAATTTGTTCTTTATAAGCTGGATCAATCAGACCGATGACAGCGCCTCGGTATCCCGCTCCACTAGGACGTGCCCCATAGACACCTGGACAATCTTTTAAAATATAGAAGATTGATTTCATTTCAGGAATACCAGATTCATACTGATAGAACGAACTCTCACCCGATTCAAACATCAGCTGACCAAAGGTATGTAAGTCACATTCAGCCCAAGCTTGAGCCCCTTTTTCAACACGAGCCTGTTCGGTATAATAATGAGCTGCACGTTTACGGAAGCGTTCGGGCAGCTGATCTTTAAACTCATCGTAAATCTTAGATGAAATCTGACGTAATTTAACATCTTCCAAAGCTGGCGTGTAGCCTTCACCTTTCGCATCTAGAAGCAACCAGCCAGCTACACGCAATTCATCGGTACGATTATTAAAGTCAGTCGAAATCAGTTGTTTAGAAATACCTGAATAAACAACAACAACGTCAAAGTCTGGCATTGCTTTGCCTTTTGAAACAAGTTGATGTTCGTTTGATAAGCAATCCATCACTAACAATTGATTATCCATACTTAATATATTTGCGGATTGGTCTAAAATACCATTTTTCAATCCGATAAATTGCGTTTCAACCCAGTGGCTATATTGAATTAAGTCTAACTTTGAAACATCAATATCATTTGCGTCACATAATGCCATCAAGTAAGCCGTCGTCACAGCAGCTGATGAACTAAGTCCACCAATTGGTAATTTTCCACTAACAATGGCATTAATGCCTTTTTTAAGGACGTAGTCTTGACGTATAGCCATCACTGCACCGCGAATGTAGGTTCCCCAAAAACCGGGAATATAGTCAGAATCATGAGTAACATGGAACAACTCTTTATCAGGGAAGTCCATACTTTCGATACGCACATAACCATCTTCAGTCGGTGTATAAACCATATCACACTAGCATCTAAGGTCATGCCCGTCACTAAACCACCTTGATGGTCCGAATGGGCACCTATAGGACAAATCCGAAGCGGTGACTTAACCGCTCGAACATCAGTCTCTTTATAACGATGATTGAATGTTTGGATCAATTCTTTCAACAGTGCAGCCTCCTATTTTTTGTTATAGTATGCGACATACCAGTCCGAAAATTTTTGAAGTCCATCTTGAATGGAGGTTTGTGGTTTAAATCCAATTGCAGCTTGTAATTTATCAGTTGATGCATAGGTTGCTGGTACATCTCCTGCCTTAATCGGTTCAAAAATCTTCTCAAATTCAACCTCTCTACCTAAAGCATTCGTTAATGCTGCTTCTAGAGCATGAATAAAGACCATTAGTTTTTCAGGGTTGTTATTCCCAATGTTATAAACGTCATGAGCTACTTTGTCTGCTGATTTCTCTGGCGCATGTGGAATTAGTTTAACGATTCCCGTTACAATGTCATCAATGTATGTAAAGTCGCGGTACAAGTCATTCTCAAAGTCTCCATTGTTAAAAATACTAATAGGTTGGTTATTAAAGTAACGGTCAGTAAATCCAAAGTAGGCCATATCTGGACGACCCATTGGACCATATACCGTAAAGAAGCGCAATCCTGTAGCTGGAATATTGTAAAGGTGGCTATAGGTATGGGCCATTAATTCATTTGATTTCTTAGTAGATGCATACAATGATACCGGATGATCAACAAAGTCGGTTTCTTCAAAGGGAACTTTCTTATTCGATCCGTAAACTGAGCTCGATGATGCATAAATTAAGTGGTCAACTGGATGATGACGGCAAGCTTCTAAAATATTGTAGAAGCCGATCATATTCGATTAGATGTACGCATCGGGGTTCTCAATAGAATAGCGTACCCCTGCTTGTTGTTAATGCTAAATTAGAATAGTCAATTATTGCCAAATAAGTTTCGGCACTTTATTCCAGAAATATAGCCAATTCAGTTATACTTTTAAAGTATCAATTGAATTGGAGGATGAAAGGTGAACGAAAAGAAGATGAGTTTTTATCATGAGGTCCATCGATTGCATCGATTGGGATTCAACAAAAGTCAAATTGAAAGAAAAGTTGGAGTAAACCGAGATACAGTAAGAAAGTATTTAGAAAAGGACTTTGAAGAAATGTCCGAATGGACATACAGTTTACAAAACCGGACAAAAAAATTAGATCCTTATGCGGATACGATTCTTGAGTGGCTAAAGGAACATAGCGATTTATCAGCAGCTCAAATCGAAGATTGGTTGTTGGAGGAATATCCGGACTTCAAAGTGAGCTCGAGTACCGTTCGATCCTATGTGAAGAATTTAAGAGATCAATATGCGATACCTAAGCATAAAAACATACGACAATACGAAGCGGTTCCTGAAGTTGAAATGGGTGCTCAAATACAAGTGGATTGGGGAGAAACCAAGCAAAAAACAAGAAACGAAGAAGAAATCAAACTACACTTTATCTCTTTTGTTTTATCGCATAGCCGTTATAAATATATTGAGTGGCTAGATCGGCCTTTTACGACTAAAGATACGATTCGCTCACATGAAAATGCCTTTCGTCATTTTGGGGGCCTGCCTCAAGAGATGGTCTATGACCAAGACAATCTAATCGCAGTGAACGAAAATGCCGGTGATCTTTTACTCACTCAAGACTTCCAGGCTTATCAACAAGCCCTTGGCTTTAATGTTTACTTGTGTCGTGGCGGGGATCCTGAAAGTAAAGGAAAGATTGAAAAAGTCGTTGGGTATGTAAAATCAAATTTCGCAAAAAATCGAGTTTATGATGGTCTAGAGGATTGGAATGAAAAATCCTGCGCATGGTTGGAACGTACAGGGAATCATAAAGTTCACGGGACCACAAAAAAGAGACCAGATTCAGTGTTCCTTCTGGAAAAAGCACACTTGAAACCAGTCTCTTCAATCAAACACAAAGATATATCTTTCCAAAATAGTATAACAGCTACCGTAAATAAAGACAACACGATTCGATTTAGAGGAAACCGCTACTCGGTACCGCTTGGTACCTATAAAACGGTTGGTTCCAATCAAGTCCACCTCTATGAAAAGGATCAAGAATTAATCATTTTACATAAGATCACTGGTGATGAGATTGCACGACATACCATTTCTTTGGAAAAAGGAAAGCTGGTAAAAAATCGCAATCATGGCCGGAACCGAGAAAAAACATTACAAAAATATCGCACAGCAATGATTGACTTATTCGAACCAGAAGAAAAAGCGATTCTCTTTATAGATAAAATCGTTGAAAAGTATAAGCGATACGCTCGAGATCAGTTTATGGTGTTGGAAAAAAGTATTCAACTGTATCCAGCAGAACGCGACGCAGCCCTTGAATATTGTATCGAAAATGAATTATGGAGTGCCAACGACTTTAGAGATGTCGCTGCTTATTTATCTCAGCATAAGCGAATAGAAATTCCTAATGGAATTGAAAGTATCTCTACAACTTATACTGGGATTGAAGTCTCTACTCGTTCATTTAGTGAATATGCGAAAATTTTAGGCGGTGAAGTGAATGAGTAATGGCCTTGAAGAACTACAGCATGCCTTTAAGCAACTCCGTTTATCGGAAGTTTCTATTGAACTTCCCGTCTTAATGCGTGAAGCTGAACAGAAATCTTGGACTTATTATGAACTATTAAATCATTTACTCAATTATGAATTGACTAAACGGGAGGAAAAAAACAAAGCTCGTCGCTTAAAATGGGCGAAATTTCCTTATCAAAAGACACTTGAGGACTATAATCTAAGTGAGCAAACGAGTCTCACTGAGAGGCAGATGCGCCAATTGAAAGAAATGAATTGGCTGGAGCAACAGTACAACCTCATCCTCCTTGGACCGCCTGGTGTCGGCAAAACACATTTAGCGGTAGGCGTGGGCTTAGAAGCGATCGAACAAGGGTATCAAGTCATGTTTCTCCCGATGGGAGAACTGACAACCATACTGAAAACAAGCGACTACCTAAGGAAATCACAGATTGCATTAAACCGGATTAAGAAATCCGATTTAGTTATTATTGATGATTTGATGTACATGGCAATGGATCCAGCAGAGGCCAACCAGTTCTTCCAGTTAGTGGATTACCTATATGAGCGGAGCTCCATCATACTGACTTCAAATAAGAGCCCGGATCAGTGGGGTGAACTCTTAGGCGATGAAGGGGTCGCAACAGCAATCCTCGACCGCCTTCTCCACCGAGTAGAATTGGTTCAAATGGACGACGAGAGTTATCGAATGAAACATCGACAAAGAGTTTTTGATTAGACAGAAAGTGCCGAATCTTATCTGGCAGAATTTGCAGAAAACTAATTGGCAAAAAGGGGGGTGCGGATATTATTTTGGACCTAAATGTCAGCGTCAAGTAGAATTGAACAGTTAACGCCAATTAATTTTGAACACTTTCGCTCACAAACATGCTCTGGCGATGTTTCATACGGTAGCTAGCTTCATTCATGTGAACGACCTCCGCTCGATGCAGAATACGGTCTAAGATAGCCATTGCGACTCCCTCATCGCCCAATAATTCTCCCCATTGGTCGGGGCTCTTATTGGAGGTCAAGATGATTGAACTCCGTTCATATAGATGATTGATCAAATGAAAAAACAGGGTAGCTTCCCTTTGATCCATTGCCATATACATCAAATCATCAATAATCACTAAATCAGATGCTCGGATCCGATTGAGCTGGACCTGCGATTTCCGCGTGAATTCTTCAGTTTTCAGAAGGGAGAGTAGTTCTCCCATTGTCACGAATGTTACCTGAAACCCCTTCTGGATGGCCTCCATGCCTAAGGCAATGGACAAGTGCGTTTTCCCCACACCGCTCGGACCCAAAAAGATGAGATTATACTGCTGCTCAAGCCAAGTAAGCTCTTGGAGCTGGGTAAGCTGCCGTTTGCTCAGAGAAGTCTGATCTGATAGGTCGAATTCCGTCAGTGTTTTGTGGTACGGGAACTTAGCCCATCTCAATCGTTTCTGAACACTTTTTTCCTCGCGCTTCCTTAATTCGAAGCACACAATCTCCTGCACCAGTTCCCGGTAGGTCCAGGAGGCTTGTTCGGCTTTACGTAACAGCTCGGGCAACTCGCTCGCAGTTTCCACCAACCGCAACTGTCTGAACTGGCTTTGCAGCGCGTCCATGCTATCATTCATGAGGCGGCACCTCCCAGAATTTCCGTATAGGTACTCATCGGATGCGTCTCCACGTTGATATCAGCGCAATCCGATCGGACTGCTTGTACGGGTGGAACAGGCGGCGTCTCTTTCCGAGGGGCAGCCAAGTATTTAGCCACATCCGTAAAGTCATTCGCACTCATCAGATGTTCAGACATACACTTCTGTAGGGCCTCATCAATGACAGTGGGGTATTCGAGGGCCGCTTTCTGTAGAACGGCCAGTTGGTCTCTTTTATAGCGCGGATACTTCTCCATCAAGATATCAATGTATCGTGAGGCAAGCTCCAAATCTTTGAACTGCTGCGCAACGGTTTCCTTATAGCTTTGAATGCCCTTCGAACGATCGCGCCCATGGTTTTTATTTTTGATCAGTTTGCCTGTTGAAGTTTCCAGAGGATGGTTCGCCAGAATTTCCCCATCGGGCTGTTTTCTGATAATAAGCCGTTGTTGATCGTTCGTATCTTCCTTGATTTCAATAGCCACTGTATTCAGACCTTTCGGTCTGTAAGTGCCTAGTGGCACGGAATAACGGTTTGATTTATAAAAAACTGTATTGTCCTTGTTTACCGTTCTTGTTATACTTGAACCGGTGATACTCTCGGTTGAGAGTAGTTTAGAGACTGGTTTTAGGTGTTGCTTTTCGAGGAGAAACACTTCTACCGGTCTCTTTTTTGTTGTTCCATGAACCCTTCGGTTGCCCGTTCTTTCCAACCAGGCTAAACAGCGCTCATTCCAGTTCTCGATTGTCGTATAAATCCGGCTATCGGCGAAATTTCGTTTCACATACTTTACCGTACTCTCCACTTTTCCTTTGGATTCGGGGTCGGCTTTGCGGCATAAATGGACTCTGAACTTCCGTTGCTGTTTGTACGCTTGAAATTCAGCGGTCAGAATCATGTCTCCAGCGTGCTCACTCACAGTGATGAGGTGGTCCTGATCATAAACGATTTCTTCCGGCATGCCACCAAAGAATTCAAAGGCATTCTCGTGGCTTCGAATGGCATCACGAGTCGTAAAGGGGCGGTTTTGCCATTCCACATAGCGGTAGCGTGAATGGGAAAGTAAGAAACAAATGCAGTATAATTTGATTTCTCTTTGATCCTGTGTCTTTTGACGCGTTTCGCCCCAATCGACTTGCACCTGTTTTCCCATCGGTTGCTCTTCGACCGCTTCATATTGCCTTACAACTTTAGTTTTAGCTATCTGATATTCTTCGCGTATTTGATTCACATATAACCGCATCGTACTTTCACCAACGGTGAAGTCGGGGAATTTCTCAAGCAGCCAATCCTGTATTTGAGACGCATTCAGATGCGGATATTCTTGAAGCCAAGCAACAATCCAATCCTTGTATGGGTCCAATTTCTTCTTCCTCGAACCTAATGAATTGACCCATTCGAAAGCTTCTTCCGGTGTCTTCTCCATGTAGTTATAAACCGTTGTGCGGGATACCTTCAACTGCTTTGCGATTTGTTGGATGGAAAAGCCCCGCTCCTTCATCTGTTGAATTTCCAAATATAACATTAACTTCTTCTTCACCTTTCGTCCTCCAATAACCTAAGATACCTTTAAAAGTATACAGGATTGGAGATATTTTTTGCCGAAAGTGTTCAATCTTGTTCATCGAAAACTGTTCAATTTAGTTTAGCACTGACACTAAATACGGTTGATTGTTTTTGTTGCAACCTATTGAATAGGTTTGTTTACTTCTAGTGGACAAGAATTGGTATTATTCCTTAAGCTATTAAAGGAAGTGTTTTTCGAAAATCCATAATACTCATCCCACCTAAAGATAGCTTGATTCTTTCGTGATTGTACCAATGAAGATAGTTGTTTAAAAGTTGTATAAAGTGCTCAATTGACACATCTAACCAATTCTCATCGTAAAAGAATTCGTTTTTTAACCGCCCAAAAAAACCTTCACACGCAGCATTATCAGGCGTGCAACCTTTTTTAGACATAGAACGAGTTAAGTGATGCGATTCCATTCGCTCAATCCAACTTGGCCAGCGGTAATGAGCCCCTCGGTCCGAATGAACTATCGGGTTTTCACCTTCTTTTAGCGTTAAAACCGCTTGATCTAGCATCGAATTAGTCAATTCAGCATTAGGAGAAGCACCAATCGTCCAACTCACTATTGCACCATCGAAACAGTCTATCATAGGAGACAGGTAAACTTTTCCAGCAGGGAGACGGAATTCTGTTAGATCAGTTACCCATTTTGTATTGGGTTTACTGGCTGTAAAATCGCGTTCTAGGATGTTAGGAACTGCAGGCGATATTTCTCCTTTGTATGAACTATACTTCTTAATTTTAACGGATTTAGCGAAGAGATTTTCTTCGCGCATGATACGTTGAACAATTTTTTCTGAAAGAGTCATCCCTTTATGTTTCAGAGCAGTATGAATTCGGCGATAGCCATACCGCCGCTTATTCTTGTGAAAAATTTCAATTATCATGGTACGAGCCTTGCAATATTTATCAGGTAAAGCGAGTTGAGTGTGGTGATAACTATAACTGCTTTTAGGGATACTGACACAGGCTAATAATTCCTTTAACGGATAAAAAGGGCGAAGGGCATCAATCAGGAGTGTTTTCTCTTGATTGGTGAGTTCTTCTAGATGGATGCCCTGATCTTTTTTTAGTAGTTCACCCGCTTTTTCAAGAACGTCTTTTTGAATCTGAAGGCGGTGAACCTCTTCTTGAAGTTGCTTGACTTGACTTTTTAATTGATTAACATCTGTTTCCTTTGAGTCATTGACCATACCAAGCACGTCCTTGCCGAGCCACCGTTCTTTATAATTGTAGAGGGAATTTCGGCTAATACCTAGTTGATCCGCAATCGATTGTGCGGATGTGGTCCGAGTTACCAGTGCAAGAACTGCGGCTTCTTTTTCTTGTTGTGTTAAGTTTACCCCTTTTTTAATCAATTGGCGAGGTTGAGGTGCGCGCTCCATGATCCATTCTGTTAATAAGCCCCGGCTTGGATAGCCAAGTTTTCTGCAGGTACGTGAATAACACTTACCATGCTCAAGATAGTGGGTGACTGCTGCTTGTTTTTGTTCTTCGGTGTATTTTGGCGTTCGCGTCATCTCTTTTTGAACATCTCCATCCGTACGGTAAGCCTCTATCCAATCCCGAAGAGCCATACGCGAAGGATACCCCAGTTCATTGATGACAGCCGCATAAGATTCGTACTTCAAGTAAAGTTTGACGGCTTTTAATTTTTCAGCGTAAGCATACATAGACTTCCTCCTAATCGATTTGGTCTAAGATTTTGTCCGCATGCCCAAGTGCCGATTTCTACTTGACGTTAACACTTGTGCGGCTAAGTTAACAACAACATCAAATTTTTCTGTTTCAAATAAGGACATGATAAAGTCTTTGTCTGAAATGTCACCTTTAATAAAAGTGAATTTTTCTTCTGGTAATAATGTTTTTAGTCGCTCATCTTTTAATGCTGGATCGTAATAATCATTTAAATTATCTAATCCGATGACAGTCATCCCATTACTTAACAAGGCTTTACTTAAATGGTTCTATAATATATGGTGTTGGTGAATCGAAATGTGAACTGCCCCCTGTCAAGTAGACAGGTAAATAAACAAAATCTTTGTGCCATGTATGATACTTTTCATGCATGGTTTTTTTGTGTTTTTTGAAAACCCCTGGCTACGCCGGGGGGTTTCAAAAAACACAAAGAAAAAGCCAAAGTGAGAATTTAATTCTCACTTTGACTATTATAGGGTCACCAACACGATTTGACAGAGAACCTTAAAAAAAGGATATGTAGCAGCTACATATCCTTTCTTAGGTTAAACATTCACGTTAGCAAATGTAATTAGTTTTTCTCTCAATTCATCATCTGGAATACCTTTTAATGAGTGAACAAAGTCTAGAATGTCTTCTTGTTTATAGAGTGTGCTATTGCCAATAAAAATCTTCTCGTAAACTTGATTTTCTGATAACTGACCATCAACTAAGAGCTCTTCATAGAGTTTCTCACCAGGACGCATGCCTGTTTCAATAATAGGAATCTCACTCTCAGTATAACCAGATAATTTCACCATCTTTTTAGCTAAGTCAACAATCTTAACCGGTTCTCCCATATCAAGGATAAAGATTTCGCCACCATTAGCTAATACACCAGCTTGAATGACCAGACGGCTCGCTTCTGGTATGGTCATAAAATATCGAATCATTCTAAAGTCTGTAACCGTAATCGGTCCACCATTAGCAATTTGCTCACGGAAGACAGGAATGACACTCCCACGACTCCCTAAGACATTACCAAAACGGACAGCAGCAAATTTGGTCTTTCCTGCTTGATTTAATGTCGTTACTAAGATTTCAGCAATCCGCTTCGTTGACCCCATCACATTAGTTGGGCGCACTGCCTTATCGGTTGAAATCATCACAAAGTTTTTGACATCAGCATTCAAAGCAGCTTCTGCCATATTCAAACTACCAAATACATTATTCTTTACTGCCTCTGTTGGATTATATTCCATTAATGGCACATGCTTATGAGCAGCTGCATGGAAGACATAATCTGGTTTAAAGCGTTCCATCAATTTAAAAATACGATCACGGTCTTGAATGTCAGCAATGATTGGAACAATATCAATGGTCCGACCATAGAGATTACGTAGCTCTTTATCAATCAAATAAATTGAGTTTTCCCCATGACCAAGTAAAATCAATTTTTTCGGCTCAAATTTAGCAACTTGACGGCAAACTTCTGAACCAATTGACCCCCCTGCTCCACTAACGAGAACAATTTTCCCTTCTAATTCGGAAGCTATCATAGTTTTATCCAATTTCACTTCTTCTCTACCCAATAAGTCCACAACATCGATTTCTCTAAATTTATTAACACTTAGTTTACCTTTTATGACATCTTCGATACTTGGCATTTGATTGACAGCAACATCTGCTTGGCTACAAAGCTCTAATATACGCTCGACTTGCTCTCCTTTTATTGAAGGAATCGCAATCGTTACTTGATCAATACGATGTTTTTTAACTAATTCAGGAATGTCTTCTTCATTTCCTAGAATGGGAACATCATAGAGGTATGAATGTTTTTTATTTATGTCTCCGTCTACAAGACCCACAATTTCAATCTCGCCTGGGTTCTTTAGAATATGACTTAAAAAAAGATTTCCACCATCGCCTGCTCCAACAACAAGTGTTCGAATAATGTGATCATAAGTAACACTCTGCTTCATTCTATTAAAAAAATTTTCATGATAAAAACGCCAAATCAATCTTGAACCTGGTATGAGAACAAGACAAAACATATACATGAGGAAAATATAGCGAAAACTAATACTTTTTATAAAAATAATTGTTAGGAAGGCAGAAACAGCAAATGAATAGGTCATTAATTTTGTCGCTTTCATTATTTCATAAACACTTGTATATCTAACAATACGCGTAAACAAGTGATGCCTAAATCCTAAAATCAAATAAAGACAAATACATATCCCAATCATTGCATAATAAAATTTTGTATCTGGTCTAACGTATAACTGAACAATATAATGAGCTAAAAAAGCAGATAACAGAATAAAAAACGAATCTACAACCATTAAGATGGATGATTTTTGCTTCCGAGATAACCTTTCCTTCAAATCCTCCAACTCCTTTTAAAATAAGCCAAATCGTTTTTTTCTCTTTTTACTTACTTCTGTAGGTGTTAATAATTGAAGCATATCACCATTAATTAGATCTTTCGCATTTTGTTTAAACATTATTGTTTTTTCATAACCAAATTCTTTTTCCATTTTTCTGAAGGCTTCCTTCATATTAAATGATCGACCTCTGGTATTATGAGCATCTGAAGCCAAGACATGAACCAAATTAGCTTCAATCAATTGTGAACTTAGCTTTGCTATTTCTTTTCCAAAAACCCCTATATAACTACTTGCGGTCAATTGAGCCACTGCTCCTCGTTCAACGAATTCTAATAGCCGATCCGGGTTATCAATAATCTCTTGATTGCGTTCTGGATGAACAATAACTGGCGTTATACCATTTTGTTGAATTTGGAAAAATAAAGTTTCAGCGTATGCTGGAATCGTCATAGTTGGAAATTCAATTAATAGGTAATGATTTCCTTCATCAGTAAACAAAATTTCATCTTTTTCGATGTCATCTAACACTTCACCGTATAAACGTACCTCTTGCCCCGGAAATACAGTTAAATCAATATGACGTTTATCTAGCTCATCTTGCAAGTCATTCACATGCTTAATAATATCATACTTTATATTTTCGAATTTTCCATTTTTATGATGTGGAGTTGCTAAAATATGAGTGATTCCTTCAGCAACAGCTAATTCAGCCATTGCCAAAGAATCTTCTAACGATCGTGCTCCATCATCAATACCATGTAATATATGAGAATGGATATCAATCATTTAATCACTCCTCGTCTGTATAACCGTAGCCGTAATATGAATATGAACGATCATTTTTCTTTTCTGTTCCGTTAAAGACTACTCCTAATACATTCGCATGAACCATATCTAATAGTTCTTTAGCGTGTTTTACATCATCTGTATATGCAATACCACGGCGAACAACAAACACAACACCATCCGTCTTAGTTGCCATAATTTGTGCGTCAGTTACTGAAACAACTGGCGGCATATCAAACAAAACTAAATCATATTCTTGTTCCAACTCTTTAATAACTTCATTCATCCGATTTGAATTCAGTAACTCTGAAGGATTAGGAGGGATAGGACCACTAGTAATGATATCTAGTCCAACTTCTTCTAACGTTTGTGCAACTGCATTAACAGTTAGTTCTCTACTAGTTATTAAACTACTTAGTCCAAGATTATTTTGTAACCCAAATGTTTTATTTACAGTTGGCTTTCTCATATCTGCGTCAATCAGACAAACTTTCTTACCCTGATCTGAAAACACAGAAGCAATGTTTGCAGCTACAGTGGACTTACCTTCATATGGTCCTGAGGATGTAAATAAAATGGTTTTTAAATCTTTATCAATCATTGAAAACTGAATATTGGTACGTATTGTACGAAATTGTTCTGCAATGACAGAATTAGGTTTAGTTACAGTTATTAAAGTTGTTCCTTTTTTTTGTTGCTGATCTAATTTTTGAATTTTCTTTTTTTTATTTTTAAACATACTATCACCTCACTAAACTCTTCTTCTTGTCTTTCTTTCATTTATGCTAGCAGTTTTAATAAAATTAGTCATTCTAGTTTCATTAACCTCAGAAATACTCATTTCCAAAACTGAACCCAAGTTAGTCCATCCCAAATCTTCAATAATTTTCGTATCTTTAACACGTTTATCCATTAACTCAATTAGAAACGCTAGCCCAACTCCAATCATTAGTCCTATAATAAGCCCAATAATCAAATTCAGCATAGTATTTGGAGATACTGGTTTCATATTAGGTGTTGCTTCTGAGAGAATAGTGACCGATTCAACTTCTAAAATGTCCCCAATTTTCGTTTGAAATGATTGTGCAGTAGCATTTGCTAAATCACTGGCTATATAAGGACTAGCATCTTTTACACTAACTCCAAAAACAAGTGAGTTAGCTTCTGTTTGGACACTAATTTTATTACGTAACTCTCCTAGACTTAACTCTAAAGCTGTTGAATTTATGACATCTTCCAATATAATTGGCTCCCGAATAATGCTCTGATATGTATTAATTAAGTTCAAGTTAGTCTGAATATCAGTATTTGTAATTGCTTGGTCGGTATTTTGAGTTTGATTCACTACAATTTTTGAAGTTGATTCATATTGTGGTGTTACAAAAAAGAATGTATAAGCAGCAGCAAGAATAAGACCCGCTAAACCCAAAGTAATTATTTTACCTATGTGTCTCTTAAGTATAGCGAATAACTCGCTTAATGATATTTCTTCTTCCATCATTGCCTCCTAAGTTTTTTATAAATACTTTTGAAATTTTTGATAAATTTCATTTATTTTCCTTCGTTATTATACTATAGTAACCTACAAAAAACTATGAACCTCAATCAACATTTTAGATGTATCCCTCAATTATTTATTAAACCATTCAAATAAATGAATGGAATACACATTTTTTCAGTTAGCTCTATTACCAACTTGGCAATTGAGGATTAGTTGTATCGGTTTTAATTGTCATAGTTGATAAAAGAGTTTAGTCATTAAAATCTTAGTCACAAAAAAACTAACAAAGCAAATTTTGCTTTTCAGTCCTCTTCAGCCAATAGATTCATAACTTTTTATAGGCAGATTTTATAATAAACTTAGCCATTTGAAATAAAAAACCGCCACGTGAATTCCATGTTATATTGAAGTTACCACTAACTCTCAATAGACAAGGATGAATTCACATGACGCAAACCCATGATAACACAGTTTCACGCAAGGGAAAACACCTTTCCTACTCAGAACGATGCCAAATTGCTGGGACGTGTTCCGCAAACCATTAACAATGAGATTACTCGCGGGACCATCACCCAGTTAAAAAGCCAAACGCAAAATGGAAAAGTGTATGACACCTACTATTCTGTTTATAACGCTGATGCAGGACAGGCCTTCTATGAAAAGCAACGACTGAACTGTGGGAGACGCCCTAAATGGGCGAACACGGATGCCTTCATTGATTGGGCAGATGACAAAATGTTAAATGAAAAATGGTCGCCGGACGTCGTGGTCGGATTTGCCAGAAAACACGAGCTGTTCGATTGTGCCATCATTCCTGGAACAACCGCTATTTATCAATGGATTGACCGCGGAATCATGCGAACAAAGAACATGGACTTGCTTGAAAAACTGTTCCGTAAAATCAAAGCGGTCCGCCCAGGACACCGTCCCAACAAGCGTGTTCTCGGGACGTCAATTGAAGAACGCCCTAAAGAAGTTGAAACACGGGAAACGTTCGGTCATTGGGAAATCGACACGGTAGTGGGAAACAAGACCAAGTCGGATGCCGTGCTGCTAACGCTGGCTGAACGGCAGACACGCTTTGAAGTCATCCTAAAGTTGAACGGTAAGGACACCGAATCGGTGGACCAAGCGGTTCAACAGCTAAGAGAACGGGCTGGCGCTAACTTCGATCAATTATTTAAGACCGTTACCTCATTAACTGCAAAAGCAGGTAAATCACAAAGCTCCTTAATGATGAAAAACTGCTGTTCATCATTAAATGCCATTATATTTTTTCTCAGTGCAGTTCTCTTATTAGGAGCGGAATCTGGAAACGGATAATTATTATAAGGTATATTTACGTCGAATTTAACCGCATAAGCTGTGGAATACTCAGCTATTTTACTACCAGATAACCCAGTATTGGTTTCTCCTAAGACATCCGATGCATATGTTATAAATGCACTATCCATCAAATCACTCCCCCCAAAATTAGCAAAATAGTCTGACATATAATTTATAGATAAAACGGGCAAAGCTATCTAACTTACTCTCTTCATGCCCGTTCTCTTTGATGTGTTATGTCTATATTATTCTGTTATGTCTTTATTCTTTATTTGTCCGTTCTCTTTCACTGCTTATCTGGGATGTTTACCATCACTGCCTATCTCGAATATCCTCGTCACTACCGATCTTGATACCAGCCTATTTGCCTATCTGTTTATTCTGTATAGCTGCTCATCTCTCCATCACCCTAATCAACTTGTCTATTTGTCCGTGCTTGCACCTCTCAAATCTAAGCTTTAGTTGATGTAACCCTTATTACTTCTAACGTCCCATATAAGATTCCCAAAATTTACTTATGTGGATGAAAAGTTTCTTGGGGGTTGGGGGGATAGTTGGGAGAATCCTTCGAAGAATATCCCCTTACCTCTAGACTCCTGTATACATCTTATCATAGTAATTTGCATAATCACCTGAAATGATATTCTCAATCCACTCAGTGTTCTCAAGGTACCACTGAATTGTTTCTTTCATACCTTGCTCAAATGTATATGCAGGTTCCCAGCCAAGTTCAGTCGTTATTTTGGTATTATCGATTGCATATCTTCTATCATGACCTGGACGGTCTTTTACATATTTTATTAGCCCTTCTTTTTTGCCAAGAGTGCCAATAATCAGTTTTACTATTTCGATATTTGCTTTTTCATTGTTACCACCAATATTATAAACTTCTCCATCTTTGCCTTTATGAAGTACTGTGTCAATCGCAGAACAGTGGTCAGAAACGTGAAGCCAGTCTCTTACTTGCATTCCATCTCCATACACAGGAAGATCTTTTTCATTAAGACAGTTGTTGATCATAAGTGGAATTAGTTTCTCTGGGAACTGATATGGACCATAGTTGTTGCTACATCTTGTTATGTTCACAGGCATACCAAATGTTTCATTGTATGCTCTAACAATCATATCCGCACTGGCCTTTGATGCAGAGTATGGGCTGTTTGGCATGAGCGGCATAGTTTCAACAAACATACCGGTCTCACCAAGTTCACCATATACTTCATCAGTTGACACTTGAAGAAACTTTACTCCTGGCTTGTAATCCTTACAGTACTTATCACTTGGATTCACTTTCCAATATTTCTTTGCTATATCTAAGAGCACTTGAGTGCCGATAATATTTGTTGTTAAGAAAACTTCTGGTTCTTCGATACTTCTATCAACATGAGATTCTGCAGCAAAATTTATGACTGAAGTGATATCATTGTTCTTGAAAATTTCTTCAATCTTTTCTCCATCTCTAATATCGACTTTGATGAACTCATAGTTAGGATTGCCATCGATATCTTTTAAATTCTCTAGGTTCCCCGCATATGTAAGGGCATCTATATTGATAATCTTATATTCCGGATGGTTTTCGAGCATTAACTTTACAAAGTTACTTCCAATAAATCCGGCTCCGCCTGTTACTAAAATAGTTTTCAATTTATTTCACCTCACGTCTCCATTTATATTTCTTCTAATAATGATAAAATGTACTGGCCATAGTCTGTCATCTTTAGACTTTCACCAACTTCTCTAAGTTTATTATCATCGATAAAACCTCTTCGCCATGCGATCTCTTCAAGGCATGCAATGTAGAATCCTTGTCTGGATTGAACAGCCTCTACATATTCTGCAGCTTTCAGCATCCCCTCGGGAGTTCCTGTATCAAGCCATGCCATACCACGACCCAATAAAACTACGTTCAGATCTTTCTTTTTAAGATAAGCATTATTAATTGAAGTGATTTCTATTTCTCCACGAGCTGATGGTTTAACATTTTTTGCAATTTTGACTACTTGATTATCATAGAAATATAAGCCTGGAACTGCATAATTTGACTTTGGATGTTCTGGCTTCTCTTCTATGGAAAGCACCTTTTTATGTTCGTCAAATTCAACAACTCCAAATGAACGAGGATCTTTTACAGGATATCCGAAAATCACGGCACCGTCCTTAGCACTTTGAGCATTATTCAATACTCTAGTTAAATCCTGCCCATAAAAAACATTATCTCCTAAAATCAAGCAAACATTATCGTTTCCGATAAACTCTTCACCTAAGATAAATGCATCTGCTAATCCCTTTGGTTCCTCTTGAATGATATAAGTAAACGCCAACCCTAAAGAAGATCCATCGCCTAACAACCTCTGATAGGCAGGTATATCATCAGGTGTAGATATAATCAAAATCTCTCTTATCCCAGCTAACATTAACACAGATAAAGGGTAATATATCAATGGCTTATCATAAATAGGTAATAACTGCTTTGATACGGCTTGTGTCATCGGATATAGTCGAGTACCTCTACCGCCTGCAAGTATGATTCCTTTCATCTCAATCCCCCTATTGTTTTATGATTTCGCAGATTCTATCTACGTCTTGTAAGTCCAAATCTGCATACAAAGGCAATGTCAACACGCGTTCAGCTATGTATTGCGCAACTGGAGTATCTTGGACATTATATTGTCCTTTATAGCATTCAAAGCTGTTTGTTAATGGGTAAAAATATTTCCTTGCAATAACATCATGTTCTTTCAATTGCTCAAACACTTCATCTCTGGTTTTCTTGTAGCCATCAAAAACTACTGGAAAATAGGCATAATTACTTTGAACACCCTCTTGCTCCGGAGATAACTTAATCCCTTTCAAGCCTTTTAAATGAGACATATACCTTTCAACTACGTTTTTACGCTTCAAAATTTCATTATCTACATGTCTCAAATTACATATACCCATTGCTGCTTGGAATTCATTCATCTTGGCATTACCACCTATATATCCCACAGATTCAGGACCAGTAATACCAAAGTTTTTCAATTCATTGAGAACCTTATTCAAGGTAGCATCCTGAAATGTAACTGCTCCACCTTCGATGGTATTAAAAACTTTAGTAGCATGAAAGCTGAACATTGAAGCATCTCCATAGGATCCAATGCCTTTCCCGTTTACAGTGACTCCGAATGTATGCGCAGCATCATAAATCACTTTAAGATTATGCTTCTTAGCAATTTTATCAATTGCCTCAACATCGCATACATTTCCATAGACATGAACCGGGATAATGGCAGAGGTTCTTTCATTTATTAGACTCTCAATCTTATCTACATCAATTGTGTAATCATCAGAGTTAATGTCACAAAAAACTGGTTTAAGTCCATTGCGAACAATCGCATGCGTTGTTGATGCAAAAGTAAAAGGCGTAGTTATTACTTCTTCCGTAAGATTAAAAGCTTGTATTACATTTTCAAGAGCCAAGTGTCCATTTGTAAACAAAGTTATGTTTGGGACATTTAAATACTTTAATAAATCCCTTTCTAATTCCTTATGTTTTATTCCCATATTCGTTAGCCAATGACTGTCCCAGAGCCCCTTAATTTCATTAGTGTATTCCGTAAAAGTGGGCATTGAAGTCTTTGTCACTTGTATCCGTTTATCCACTTTAACCCTCCTTTATTTAGAATTATTTGGTATGGACTAATGAATTATGCAATAAATTAAGATAATTTCTTACCAACTATATATACATAGTTAGTAGTGCCACTTCCACCAATATTCAGCATCATGCCATTATTTTTCTTTTCTAATTGATATGAACCGGCTGTTCCTGAAATTTGTTTAAATAAATCTAAGAACATTCTAACGCCGCTCGCTCCAACGGGATGACCGCCTCCAATCAAACCACCGCTTGGATTGATTGGCTTGTTTCCATCAAAAGCAGTTATGCCATTTTCGATCGCTTCGTATTCTCTACCAGGTGGTGTTATTCCAAAACATGATATGGCAACATATTCACTCGACGTGAAGCAGTCATGTGTTTCAAAAAAGTCAATATCATTAACATCAAGGTCAGCTTTATTATATGCATCAACGATAGCTTGTCGAGTCCATGGAAGTATGTACTCATTACCATGACTATCCTGTATTTTCTTTTCAAAATTCATTGGAGCAACGCGATGACCCCAACCCTTTACAATTGGATAATCTGTAGTTTCATATTTTTCTTCTACAAATTCTTTGGAAGCTAAGGCGACAAATGCTGCTCCATCAGTTACCTGAGAGCAATCAGAGATTCCTAATTTTCCTCCAACTAAGGCATTCGTTTCAGTTCCGCGCATCTTCGCTTGTTCTTCGCTCATAAACCATTTTTTTGTTTGAGAATTAGGATTTTTTTTTGCATTTTCATAATTTTTCACCGAGATTTTAGCTAGACTATTTAAATATCTTTCTTCATCTAAGTCATACTTCTTAATTGTCTCATCTGCTAATTTACCGAATAGCTTAGGGAATGGGAAATCAATTCCTTTAGCTTCATCTTCGTAAAGGGCTGCCCTCCCTAAATAATCACCGCATGTTTTAGAGTCTACAGTTTTCATTAGCTCCCATCCGATTATTAAAACTAGATCATAGTCTTTAGCGCGGATTTTAGTAATCCCTGCATCTAAAGCAACGGATCCTGAAGCACATGCAGCTTCATATCTTGCAGAAGGAACTCCATAAAATGCAGGATGAACTTCAGTCAATAACGCTCCTAAGTGCCCTTGATTGATGTAATATTCTGCTACAAAGTTCCCAACAAAACAAGCCACTCTTCCTTGCTCATTTAAACGTGCAATATCGTCATATGTTAAGCCGATATTATCCAAGCCATCTTCTATCACTTCTTTTAATAGTGCAACTACATTTTTACCTTCTTTACTCCAATTACGCTCAAAATCAGTCTGAGCTCCGCCCAATACATACACATGATCGCTCATTTTTTCAAACTCCTTATTTAGCTTTCAAGAATGGTCTATAATCATACTTAGATTTGGGAATATCAACTAATAACCCTTCCAAGTCGTTGTCATTGAAATAATCTTCCGATAATTTTTCTTTAATCAACTCTTTAAAATTATCAGTCCCACCAAAAATATCAATTACTGCTAAAGGGGGAATCCAGTTAAACCCAGTAGCCATAACATCATCTGCAGAATGTATGCTTTCACCGATTGTTTTTGTAGTCTTCATACTGTAAATTACATATTTAATTAACAATTGAGTACAAAGAATTGATTCTTCTGAATCATCATTTATTAAATATCGAAAAGCTGATTCGTAATTCCCGCTCTTTATTTCTGTAATCATATGATGAGCAAACGGAAAATCATAATTACGTACTCTCCGATATTCTTCAGAATCTATATCGTATACATATTTAATACTAGTACCATTGCCTTCTCTAACTTTTTTGTATAATCCTGAACCAGTTTTGGCACCTAATCGGTTCTCTCTAACTAGCTTATTAGTAAAGGAAGGAAGAACGAATGATCCGTTCGCATAGTCACTTGTATTCTCGTGAATATTATCTACAATTGCTTTATGAACATCCAATCCTACAAAATCTGATGTAACCAGAGGCGCCATGGATCTTCCTGTAAACGGGCCGACAATAGCATCGATGTAATCGATTCCTCCAAGATGTTTATGTTTTTCAGCTAATTGCAACGCTTCATTCAGGAATTGGAACCCGATTCGATTACCTAAAAATGCGGGTTGATCCTCAACTTCTACCACTTTACGCCTTAACGTATCAGTTAAATATCTTTTTACATCAATTAGTAAATCCTTATCAGTAAATTTCGTTGGGATTACTTCGCAAAGTGTCATATTATATGGTGGATTAAACATATGGATTCCTAAAAATGATTTTCTGACTTCTTCTTCAAAAGATAACCCCAGCGAATTTATGGATAATCCAGAGGTTCCTGTGGCAACGATTGTGTCTGGTTTGATAAATTTAGAAATAAGAGCATAGACATCACTTTTTACTGCAAAATCTTCAAACACGCTCTCGAAAATCAAATCAGATTCTTTAACACACTGTTCCAAGCTTGAATAATCTTTTGGAATCAAGTTAGCAGCTATTGAATTTGACTTGACCGAGTTAATGGCTTTCTGTTTCGCCTTAATAACATCATCAATATTTCTCCCAACCATGTATACCTTCGCATTCCCAAAAGAAGCAAAAATACCCGAAACATTATTTCCCATCGTGCCATTTGCTCCAATAATAGTTACCGTCTTTATATTCATATATCCACCTCACAATTTATATTTTAAAATAACTTATGTTGTTAAATTCAATATATATATTGATCATAATTATATATATAATTGTAAAACAGGCGCCAAATATCAAAAAGTTCGAATGGCCTTGAATATTTATCAAATCTCATGCTTTTCCTTAGCTATGAATATAATTCTCAGATTCTCCGATTTTCACCTAACACCTTTTGCATATAAAAAAACTGTTCTGGTATGTTTGAATAAACATAATATTACTAAAATCATAGAAATGTGCTTAGCTAACGGAAACGACAATAAAAAATGAAATTCATTCCAATCCAATTATTTAGTTTAAGTATAAAATATGCAAGTGATTCGAAATATCTTAATTGCTTAAAAGTGAAAAATTATTCCCAGTATTTTAATTGCTTTACAATACTTTCGTATTCTGATTTTAAAATACCAACTTGCACGAGATTATGAAACTCACCATTTTTATAAACACTTTGTCTTTTCTTACCTTCAATAACCCAACCACATTTTGTGTACAACTTCTCAGAACCAATATTTTTTTCCAGCCAGCTTCCATTTAACCTATGTAAGTTCAACTCTTCAAAAGCGTACTTCATGACTGCCATAACTGTATCAGTTCCAACTCCTTTTCCTCTATTATTTTTGGCAGCTAATTTAATACCATGATTTGCACTCCGATTTTTCCAATCAATATTGGTGAGAGTTGCTAACCCAACTGCTCCATTCTCAGGAGTTTCTATTATGAATCTTAAGTTTGTGTTATTATTAATATTATTCTCATACCATTTTTGTTGTTGATATTTAGATACCGGAAATGCCCATCCAACAACTGAGTTCTCAATTTCCGGTTCATTTAACATTTCTCTCATCAGTTCTAAATCTTCATCTTCAATTGCTCTGAGTTTAACGAAATTACCTTTAATATCCATCTTCATTCTCCTTTAATAAGCTCAACAAATCAAATTCATAAATTATTTATTTCTCTTACTATACATTCCATATCCTCTAATCCATATCTTTGATCACATGGTAAAGGTAAAATATTCGCTGCATAATCATATTCAATACTTTTTTCATTTTTATCCTGTAAAACATTGGGCCATAATGTAGGAATATATATTTTCTTTCTAGCAAGTTTTTTTCTAATTTCAATTCCATTCTCTGCATAATACGGATAAGCAAACGGACCTTCTGGCACTGAGATATTTAAGTGATTTGAAGCACTAAGAATCTCATTGAGAAATTGAAAGTTTTTATTTCTTCTTAAGCGCACTGCTTCATAATCAATGGCCCCCAAAATATTTCGAGATATTCTAGATACTTTCTTTAACGGAAGTGTTTTGAAAGACTCATCATTCCTTCTAAAATCGTTGTAGTATGTCGATGCCTCCCCTTCAAACCGTCCTAGAATATGGTTCATGCGATGTCCAGATTTTTCTTCTTCTAGTTTCTCCTCTAATATCTTGTCCGTTGATAAGTAGGCTCCATCTGGTATTCCAAAATATTTTCTTAAGGAATAGATAGTATCTATTCCTTGTACAGGCTTTTGAAAAAATGATTGGGTGTTATCAATTATTATAGCCCCATATTGTTCTTTGAATGATCTTATTGAGCTGTTACTAATTTGACCATAATAGTTAACGATGTATAGATATTGGTCCTTTTCCAACTTTTTATCGAATAAAGGATTAAAGTTCTTGTCAATTGAATAACCTTCATAATCCACAGAAAGCATTTTTAAGACGCCAGAAACAGAATTACACAAATAGTGAGGTATATAGACTTTTTTTATACCTTTTGCTTTTATAAGATAAGCTAAAGCATTCCGACCCGTATTCAGTTCTATCATATTATTATGATAAGGTTTATTAATAAACTGATCCAGTTCAAAATAACCCCCAATTTCTCTCATCAAATCACCTGCTTTATAATCACTTCAATCCAATTTTCAGGATCTTTAGTGAAATTTATTTGCTCTTCATGTGTATTAAATTTCAAAAACACAATTCCAATTGCTTTATTAGCACCATCAAAATACTGAACACTGTCACCTTTTTGCTTATATATGACTTCTTTTAAAATTTTGTCTTCGATACCATTTTTATATTGAACCGTTTGGAATATCCCATCCTTATCTGAATGAAGCACATAAGTAGATATGAATTTATTTTGGATAATTTTATTGTTAAAACCATACTTGTTCCCCATTGCCGATTCAATTGTAGCTGCAATCATATCTTCTCCAGTTGCCATATATAAAAGGTCTGGAATCATATTGCCGCCATTTCTTGGCCCCATCTCTATAAAATATAATTTATCATTTTTATCAATCATAATTTCAATGTTAAATGCACCGAATTCAATATCTAATGAATCAATTAATCTTTGAGTTTCCCTTTTAACTAAATCTAGTCTATTTTTACTTATAAAGATTGGGTAGCTTGTACCCACTGGAACATAAGGATTTACATTGTCATTCCTATGACTATTTAATAGCCCCCAAAATTCCACCTCTCCATCTATAACGAAACAGTCACCTGCAATCATATAATCATGATCTTGTTCTATAAACTCTTCAACAATAATATTTTTACCTCGTGAATTATCTAAAGCTATTTTATATGCTTCTTCAAAATCTTCTACCTTTTCAGCCTTGCTGACACCTTTGCTTCCTGATGAATCAATAGGTTTAACCATTACTGGAAAAGTAAATTGATTTATTTCTTCCTTGGCATTTTCAAGAGATGAAAATCCTTTGGCTTTTGGGCAATTAAAGTTATTCTCTCTTAAGAAGTCTCTAAATTTATCCTTAAAAGCTAATATTTCAACTGATTTATATGGATTTGTTGGAAGTCCTAATTTTTCAGCGACATAGGCTGCCGTAGGAGCTGCTGGGTCTGAAGCATAGGCTACTACTCCATCTACTTTTTCGTTTTTTGCGACTTCCAGTATTGCATCTTTATCTGTTGTACTTACGCAATAGAATTTTTTAGCATAGTTCTGCCCTGGATTGTCTGAAAGATAATCGCATAATACAGTGTAATACCCTTGACTATTTGCGAATTCTATTGCAGGAATTTGTTGAGTTGAACCGCCTAGTAATAAGATTTTTTTCACGCTGATGCCCCCTTTCTAGAATTTAGGATAGTGAACTTTTTATTATTTCTTGATCAATAATTTTCTGGGCTAAAATATATTTAAATAATTCAATAATCGCCATTGCAATACTATAGATTAATACTGTAAGATAAGTATCAAAAGCGAATATTCTAGCACCTGTAAAAATACCTAATACCAAAATTAGCTTGAGGATATAAATAAATAGGGATTTTTTCTGCTGTTCAAATATAGAGAAAACAGTACTAATTGGATGAAAAATAAAATGAAAAAATACTTCTATAGATAAAATTCGTGCAAACATTCCTGCAGCTCTCCAATCTGCACCAAATACAAAGCCAAAAAGAGTTGGTCCAAATAAAATTAATGTTAACATTGGAATACTAGCTATTAGAATCAACTTCTTTAATAGTTTGTTTGATAATTCTTTAATCCTCATAGGGTTAGTCCTACCTATGCTTGCTGCTTCACCATAAAACACGTCTTGAACTGATTTTCCAACAATCGTCATAGGTAAAAATATAATCCCTCGTGCTAAACCATATAGACCTACTATACCTGAACCATACAATGAAGACATGAAAATTGTAGGAAGTTGGCCAGATGCTGATAATATGAAAAGGCCTGGCGCTGTATATAATGGAAATTTAATATAACGCTTAGCTAAACTTTTAATTTTTTGATAATCTACGCTTTTAATCATTATTTTAAATTCGCCTATATTTGGCTTAATCAAAGTAAATATCCCAGCACTTTGACTTAAAATATTTCCAACAATTAAACCAACAGCTCCAACGTTAAAAAACCCCAAACCAATTTTTGTGGAATTTCCTGTTATACTTTGACTATATTTTGTAACAGTTATAGACTTGAAATTTCTCTTCCTTAATGCCCATTGAGACATAACTGTATAAAAACCTGTTAGAAAAAAACCAATAGGAATAAAGTATTTAAATTGTGAAATCTCTTCAGCTTTAAATAGTCCCAGAAAAAGATCTCCAGCGATAACCACTGCAAAAAATAAAATTGAAGTCGCAAAAAGTAAAATTAATAAACAGAGAATTAATACATTAAATGCTTTTTCATCATCATCTGCTATAGGAATTGCTGAATCATAAGATAGTGCACCCAATAAATTTATCATTCCTAAAAAAGCAACATATACGGTTAAAACTCCGTATTGTGCTGGTGAATACAATCTTGTAATTATTGGAGATAATAAAACACTTAAAGCTTGAGCAAAAACAGCCCCACCGGTAATCATTAGTACATTTTTTGTAAAACTGCCATCTTTTATTGAATCTATAAATATTTTTCTTTTAACCAAAGATTTGTCACCTTCTCTTTTAATCAACAAGATCATGCTCTTGAAATACTTCAAAGTATTTTTTTGCTGTATAATCATTCCTTCTATATTTAACAAGTTCCCTACTTAACTTCCCATGCTCTACTAGAAGATCTAAATTATTAATATATTTAGATACTGCTTTTTCAAATTCATCAATATCTAGGTTGCATATAAAACAATTTTTTCCATTCTTGGAGTGTCTTTCAATATTATTTATCTGATTACTAATCACAATTCCCATTCCTGAAGCTCTCGCTTCAATTATTGTTCCATTTCCATTTGAATAAACACACGGTAAAATAAGAATATCTGACCTTTTATAAATAAGATGCATGTCATTCCAAGAGTCAATTTTATCCAAGAATTCTATATTAGTTAGATTGTTTTTTTCAATAAATTCCACACACTGCTCTTTTTGAGATCCGCTTGCATTCATCAACATTTTTATATTTGGATACTTTAAGGAGATCCTTCTTAGTACTTCAAGAGCCATTAAAGGCTGATATCTCTCAACAAGTCTATTAGCAAATAATAATGTAATAGGGTCTCCTAATTTCTTCACTCTCAAGGGGTGATTATAATACTCCTCTATATCTTGAGGATATGACAAACTTGTTACTTTATCCTCAGGGAAGCCAAACTCCTCTAAAAACTGATTCTTAGCAACCTCTCCCATGCCAATATAAAGATCGACTTTTTCAAACAATTTTTTTATTAACTTAATCTTTCTTGAAGAATTAATTTTTGTAAATAAATCTGCAGATCCTTGATCGTCATTACTTACATATCTTAATGGTTCACTCATCACCGCTACTTTAGCACCTAAAAATTTTGCGAAGTGAAGAACTAAAATATGCCATTTCATAAATCCACCTAGTACTACAATATCTGGTTTGAATCGAAGCATGTCGATGAATAAACCAAAAGAGAAATAGCCTACTTTCGGAAATTTTCCTGATGCTTTCATTATTTTACATTTGTCACCTAACGGTATTTTCCACCAATCAGGTCTCGTTTCATCTATATATTCATAAAACCAAAATTCAGTATCAAAATATTCTTGAAGCGAATAACAAAACTTAACTTGATATGGAGCCGCCATATTACTTATAAAAAGATATTTTTTCTTCAATTTATTCCACCTTCTTTAAATTTTCACCTGTTATTTCTTCATATATCTCAATCAATCTTCTCGTATTCGCATCTCTATCATGTGTTGTTAAAGCATGTTCTCTAGCGTTTTTAGAGAACTTTAAAGCCAAATCTTCGTTTTCAAAAATCTCACATACATAATGGGCTAGCATATAAGGTGCATCCGTTTGATAAACAAATCCTTCTTCTTTATGCTTAAGCATATCTGAGACACCACCAACGTCTGATGCAACACATGGAACACCCAATACCATCGCTTCTCCTAAAGAATTAGGACTATTTTCTATCGATGAAGGGCAAACAAATACATTTGACTTTAAATATCTTTGGCACATTTTTTGTTCATCGAGGGGACCAGTAAATACAACCTTTTCTTCTAAACCTAAACTACTAATCATTTTCCTTATATACTTACCGTAATATGTCAGTAATAATTTATCTTTAATGGAATCTGATTTTGTTATATCTTTTCCACTTATATATACCTTTGCTCCAGGAAATTTTTTTAATATAATTGGCATTGCTTCTAACATATAGTGTAATCCTTTAATTGGGTACTGCCCTTGACTTAAAAAGATTGAATGCTTTTCGCAATCATTTATAGACCATTGATGTTTATAAAATTCTTCTCTAAGTGTTTCATTACAAAAATGATAATTAGCCTTTGGATTTATTTGGTTTGAACATGCTTTGTCCCATGTAGTTCTACCAATGATATGATTTGTATTTTCTAAAGACTCTACCTCATTTTCGCCTCTAAGCTCAAAAGTCTTTTTATGCAGGTATACGCTATCTTTTCTTAATACATTTCGAATAGTAAAACCATATACAGCGCTAAATGGTAGATTTGCATAAATATGTTGTGCGTATACTGACACAAGGCCTTGTATTGATATGATAGTTTCTACTCCAAGTTTTTTACACATGTTAACCATAGAAAGCGTATGAGCTATCTCAGTTCCATAGATATGTACAATATCTGGCTTTAGATTATTTAATAACGTTTCAAACGATTCATTATATTCAATAACTTTATTGTCGTTTTCTTTAACTGGGATAAACGGGTAGTACTTTATCGTTTTACCTTTTAATTCTCTAAATTTATTAGCTTTATTACTAGGAAATGTGATAGCTAGTTCCACATCTTCCTTATTTGCTAAATCTTTTGATGCATTTATTAACCAACCACCAAATGGTGATGGATTCTCTCCCATTAATTGACTTGCTTCTGGTAAAGGTATATTGATTAGCCACAGGATATTCATTTTCCTCACCTACCTCCCTAAAATTGTCTGGTATTCTCTAAAACTTTCCCACAAAGGATTTGTGAAAAAAGAATAGTATCTAAGTAAATATATTCCAATTAATACCGTGAAAAGTATTTGTTTATATATTTTTCTTTCTATTCTATTAAAGATGTGAGGAATTGTTATGATTAAAAACAATTCAAAATACATACCAATCCTCGTGATCATTGAAACTTTAATAGCTAACACTGATAAAATTGTAGCTATCAAAGATAATTTTCCGTATATTATTTCTTTCCCTCTCAACTTACCTAAATTAAATGCTATCAAAAGTAAATAAAAACTCGAAATTATTGTAGCTCTAATACTATTTTGCAACCCTTGATTATAGTAAAACTTATATTGATTTGGAAGGTAATCCAATACATTATTTGCTATTATGTCAAATAAAGGTGTAAGAAGTAATAGCCCTAAACCAACAATTGTGATAAGCAAATATTTTTTGTTAAATGGTTTTTCTGTTAGAAAAAAATACATTGGAAATAAAATAATTGCACTTGAATGCATTCCAGTTGCCAATAATATACATATTGCATATGGAATCAATTTCCGTTTAACTGCAAAATTAACAGCAAAAACAAAGATACATAGAGCTAGAGTTTGTCTTAAAGCTGACAAATGAATTAAAAATAGATATGGATTAATTAGTAATATTAAAACTGCAAACCAGTACTGACTAACCTTCAAATTAATCTTTAAAAGATACCAAACTACTATTAGGTAAAACAGACTAATAAGAGCTATCATAACAAAAAAATTAGGTACTGCAATGTTTAAAATTCTAAATAATGTATCATCTGCTCCCCAAGCATATAGTCCAGCATTTATCGAAGTATGAATATCTAAATAAGACATATAATCATTTCCATAGTCATACCTTAAAGCCATAAACATAAAGAGTATAGCAAAAGTGAAAAATCTAAATGGGTATTTTTTATTCAGTTCTGGGATTGTGCAAAATAGAGCACCTAAAAATACTAAATGTACCATATCATTTAATCCCTTCTCTAGTGTTTATCAATCTAATCCCCCAAACCACTCTATTTACATAATCTGTATAAGATAAAATAATTCTCACTACCTTATCAGATACATTTGGCATGCTATAATCTCCAACTAATCTCAAAGTATCTTTATCTTGTGTCTCTAATACTTCTAGCCCCTGAAGAATTCTATCTTTCTTAAGTCCTACCATCATAACTGATGCTTCTTCCATAGCCTCAGGTCGCTCATGAGCTTGTCTGATATTCAGTGCCTTAAACCCAAGAATTGATGATTCTTCACTAATTGTCCCGCTATCACTTAAAACAGCCTTAGCATACTTCTGAAGTTTTACATAGTCATTAAACCCAAGAGGTTTCATCGTCTTTACCAATGGATTAAAATCAATTCCTTTAGCTTCAATCATTCTTCTTGTTCTTGGATGTGTACTCACTATTAATGGCATTTGATATTTTTCAGCAATTGTATTTAATGTGTCTACTAAATCCATAAAGTTTTCTTCTGAATTAATGTTTTCTTCCCTGTGAGCAGACACTACAAAGTATTTGCCTTTTTTAAGCCCTAATCTTTCAAGTACATCTGATTTCTCGATATCATCTTTTCTTGAATTAAGGACCTCAAACATAGGGCTACCTGTTTTAATTACTCTATCTGCAGGAAGACCTTCTCTTAAAAGATATTCTCTAGCAATATCACTATATGTTAAGTTAATATCTGCAGTATGATCTACAATCTTTCTGTTCGTCTCTTCTGGAACCCTCTGATCAAAGCATCTATTTCCAGCTTCCATATGGAAAATTGGAATATGCTTTCTCTTAGCTGCTATCGCACATAAGCAGCTATTTGTATCTCCGAGCACTAAGAATGCATCAGGCTTAACTTCTTCAAGGATAGGATCAATCTTCACCAGAATATTTCCAATTGTCTCTACTGCTGTTCCTGTAGCAGCATTTAAAAAATAGTCTGGTTTCTTTAGTTTAAAATCACTAAAAAACACTTCATTAAGTTCATAATCATAGTTCTGACCTGTATGAACAAGAACATGTTCAATCGCTTCTGATTCATCTAATTTATTGATAACAGCTGACAGTCTTATAATTTCTGGTCTAGTGCCTACAACTGTCATAACTTTTAATTTTTTCATCAGTTATACCCCCAAAAAGTAAGTGTCTGGTTTTTCAGGGTCAAAAGCTTCATTGGCCCACATTACTGTAACCATATCTGTATCACCTAAATTTTCAATATTATGTGTATACCCTGTAGGTATGTCTACGACTTCCATTTTATCTCCACTTACAAAGTACTCTATTATTTCTTCTGAATCTATTTTCCTAAAGCGAATAACCCCTTTACCACTAACTACTAAGAATTTTTCATTTTTTGTGTGGTGCCAATGATTACCTTTTGTAATTCCTGGTTTTGATATATTTACTGATACCTGTCCTCTATCTGGGGTTTTTATAAACTCTGTAAAAGACCCTCTCTGATCTACCTTCATTTTTAGCCCATAACTAAATTTATCTTCTGGTAAGTAGCTTAAATAAGTGCTATATAACTTTTTAGTAAATTTATCTTCCATATTTGGAACAGATCTATCTTCTCTACTTTTCTTGAAGGAATAAATTAAATCGACAATTTCTCCTAGAGTAACTGTGTGTACAACGGATACTTCACAGAACTCTCCGGCTTTATTTTCTTTACCTTCCAAAGCATCAATAAGCTCATTTACTACATCATCTATATAAACAAGATTCATTACTACACTTGGATCGTTCACTTGAATAGGTAGATCATGTGCTACATTGTTACAAAAAGTAGCAACCGCACTATTGTAATTAGGTTTACACCATTTTCCAAACACATTAGAAAACCTATAAACTAATACCTTTGCACCTGTTTCTTCGCTATAAGAAAACAGAAGGTCTTCCCCAGCTTTTTTACTTTCACCATAAGGATTATCAAACTCAGCTTGAATAGATGATGAAATCATTACAGGGCAGGTATTTTTGTGCTTTTTAAGAGAGTTTAATAAATCGGATGTGAAACCTAAATTTCCTTCCATGAATTCCGATTGTTCTTTTGGGCGGTTTACCCCTGCAAGATGGAATACAAAGTCAGCCTCTTTACAGTAATCGTCTAATAAATTAGGATTTGTATCTCTATCGAACTCAAGAATATCATCGTACTTTCTATTCTTTAGTTCTGCTATTAAGTTTTTTCCTATAAAGCCCTTAGCTCCAGTTACTAATGCTTTCATTATTTATCCCAACTTTCTAGTTCTTCTCTAACATAATCAAGTTGTAATAACTTTTCTTTAATCTGTTCTATGTTAAGCCTTTCTGTGTTGTGTGAATTATATTCTTCTTCTGAAGAAAGTTTTTGATCTCCTTCAACGAAGTACTTGTCATAGTTTAAGTCTCTCTTATCAGCAGGTACTCTATAAAATCCACCCATATCTTTTGCTACCACGTGTTCTTCTTTTGTAAGAAGGGTTTCGTAAAGCTTCTCTCCGTGACGAGTTCCAATGACTTTGATCTCATTATCTGCTTTGAAAAGCTCTTTGATAGCTTGAGCTAAATCTCCTACTGTAGACGCAGGTGACTTTTGAACCATGATGTCCCCAGCTTCAGCATTTTGGAAAGCAAATACAACAAGCTCAACTGCCTCTTCGAGACTCATTAGAAACCTTGTCATATTCGGATCTGTAACCGTTAGTGGTTGTCCATTTTTAATCTGATCAATAAACAACGGAATTACTGACCCTCTTGAAGCCATTACATTGCCATATCTCGTTCCGCAGATCAGTGTTCTGTCAGGATCAACGGTCTTTGCTTTTGCAACAAATACTTTCTCCATCATAGCTTTGGAAATACCCATTGCATTTATTGGGTAGGCAGCTTTATCAGTAGATAGGCAAATGACTTTTTTAACTCCCATTTCGATTGCACCTGTTAGTACATTATCTGTACCAAGCACATTGGTCTTAACAGCTTCAAGAGGAAAAAACTCACAAGAAGGTACTTGTTTAAGAGCAGCTGCGTGAAAGATATAGTCAACTCCATGCATCGCATTCTTAACACTTGAAAGATCTCTAACATCGCCTATATAAAATTTTAATTTGTCGTTTTTATAGAGTTTTCTCATATCATCTTGTTTCTTCTCATCACGAGAAAAAATACGGATTTCTTTTATATCTGTATCTAAGAATCTTTTCATAACTGCATTTCCAAAAGATCCCGTTCCACCTGTTATTAATAAAGTTTTATTTTTAAACATTCTCTATCTACTCCTACTCTTTTGAATCATATCTATTATTTTTTTGCTTGCAGATATGTTGTTTTTCTCATTCAATACATAAGATCTAGCTCTGTTTCCAAAGTCACTTCGGTTTTTTTCATCCATTAACAAAATTTCTTCAATTTTATTGGTAAAACTATCTATCGAATCATCTTCAACATAGTGAAAGTAATTATCATATTCGTCAGGTATACCATCTAATTTATATGCGATTACAGGCCTACCCGTTAATAGATACTCCATATTTTTTGATGGGAATGAGTATTTAGTAAACTCTTCATTGTTCTGTCTAGGGTTTACAAGTACAGTTGCTCTTTTTTGAAGCTTGACCGCTTCTGTATTTGGTAATTGACCTAAAAAAACAATCCTTTCATCTTTAGCTGCATAACTCTTAATAATTTCTTCTGAATCTCCTCTGCCACATATTTTGAGATGAGTATTTTTGATACTCGTATTGTGAAAGGCTTCAACTAGACTTACTACACCGAATTTCTTATTTAGTGTGCCTGTATAAACCACAGTCATATTATCTGTGCTTTGAAAATCATCATTTTCCTCTTCATTGTTATTGTTTTCTATCTTAACAGCACCTTCAACAACAACATATGGCCTTTCTCCTACGTTTAACATATTTTTCATCGGCTCTGTTAACAAGACAAAGGAGTCTACAAATTTCGAATTCTTTTCAAAAATATCTATATCGATTTTCTTTAATCTATCGTAAATTAAAGTTCGTTTGTCATTCAGATTCATGAATTGAGGTAAGTCTGGAACAACTAAACATATGTGTATAGTTGGATCAATTTTTTTTGCATAAACTGCTGCTTGTAAAAATGGAGTATGAGGAGAATAAACAATGATTACCTTATTATCACCTTTTGTAATAGCAAAGCTTTTAATGCCTTTAATTAAATTGTTTTTCCTAGAGACACTCCTATATCCCCATGTATTATTAAAACCAACATAATTACTCTCAACTACATTTTTATAAATAGATTTCTGTCCTTTATATTGAATATCTTCATACTCTTTAGGGAAAGTGCCGATAAAAGGTGCTGATAATATCTCAAGATTCAAGTTGTTTATTGCAAGTAAACCCTCAATAAGATTCCACTGAAGTTTATTAGCAGCATAGTGTACTGTACCTTTTGATTTTTTAAGAATCTCTTTTTCCATTGTGTTATCAAAAACTCCACCTAAAAACAAAACATCCATTAGCTACACTCCAAATCTCATTCAAATAATATACTTCTTAAAACCTTAAAATATTCCCTCTATCATTAGTCTAAAATCATCTATAACAACCTTTTTTTGGTAGCATTAAACATATATCCTATCTGACAAAATATACTTTTTATTAATGACAACTTTTGTTTTTCTCTTAAACACCAAAAATATCTCTTAGCATTCTTAAATTTATTACTAGACACTGAATTTTCTGCGACTCTATACATTGCTAAGTTCTCATCTAAACCATAAGCAATATGGCCTTGTCTTAAATATTTCATCCAAGTCAATACATCTTCTAAATATCCTACTTCTACTCTTATCTCACCAAGTAGTTCTTTATCCATGATTACTGTTAGATTTCCAATAATTGTATTCCTTAAATACTGATTATAGTTTATCTTCTCTGGCACTCTAAAAATTTTCTTTTTATCTAAAGGTTTAACACTCATAATTTCATACGATGTAAAAGTAAAACCATATTTGTTCTCAAGCATAAATTCAAGCTGTCTTTCTAACTTGTTTGGCTTCCAAGCATCATCAGAATCCAAAAAAGCAACAAATCTACCTTGCGATAATTCTAACGCCTTATTTCTTGCAGCTGCAGCTCCTGCATTCTTTTTTTGGTTAAACAGTTTGATTCTATGATCTCTCTTTGCATAAGACTCTACAATAAATTGTGTGTTATCAGTTGATTTATCATTAACGATAAGCATTTCCCAGTTCTGATATGTCTGATTTAAAACACTTTCTATACATTCCTCTATGTACTCTGCACAATTGTAAGCAGGAATAATTATAGAAACTAAATGATTGGATTTATTGTTCTTCTCCCCCATTTCAATTTACCTACCCTTCCCAATTATTTCTCCGTTAACTCAATAGATTCTTTAAATGTTCTTATTCGGTAATTCGCCTTATCGTAGTCACTCATGGACTTCTCATAAACCAAATTGCCGAATACCTTATTCACTATCCCAACACCAAACATCAATCTCAAAACTGGGTTAAAAATTCTAGTCATCCATATCTTCTTCCCATGTACTTCAGCAATAGTCTTTACCAACTCACTAGTCTTCACATATTCTTTGTTCTGTGGGAAGTAAAGCCCCGTCTCTTCATGGTCAATCATGATTTTAATGAACTCACAAAGATTATCTATATGAAGCATACTGCGCTCATTATCGATGTCAGGAAATACCGCTATCTTCTTAGCCATGTTAGCAAGTCTAGGATAGTTCCCTTTGGACCCTTTTCCATAAATCATAGGTGGTCTAAGAACCACTATCTTAAAGTCATCACTCTCAAGTCCACGAATACCTTCCTCAGCCTGTAGCTTACTGTTCCCATAGAAGTTACTTGGAGTCGGAACTGTATTTCTGTCAATGACTCGCTTGCTACTGCTGCTATCGCCATAGACAATAATGCTGCTCATAAAAATGAACTGCTTCACACCTTCTGCCTTGGCCTTCTCAGCAGTTTCAATAGTTAGGTCTCTATTCACTTTATAGTAGAGGTCTTCCATCTTTGGATCAGATGAAACGTGAGCAATCCCAGCCACATGAAACACAACATCATATGAGCTGAAGTCCTTCTCTTTCCATGACCCATCTTTCATATCAATCGTATCGACTTTATATTTATCAGGTTCTCTAATGAGCCAATTCTCTAGAGATGTACCTATGTAACTGTTCTTTCCAGTGATTAATATATTCTTCATTTTGTCACCTCAATCAAGTGGGCTGTATTACACACTTCAGATTTTTGATTTCTCTGTTTTATTTACTCCATCTGATGGCTGAGTAGACTTCGCCTTAACCCCAGTCCCACCTTCAACAACACCATCACTTCTAAGAACACTAAAAATCGTACCAAAGAAGCATCTGACATCCATCAAAAGACCAATCTTCTCAGCGTACTCTCCATCAAGTCTTGCCTTCACATCAATCTCAAGTTCATCTCTACCATTAATCTGCGCCCATCCAGTAAGGCCTACTGGCACATCATTCGCACCATATTTATCACGTTCTTCTATCAAGTCATATTGATTCCATAAAGCAGGTCTTGGTCCAATAATGGACATCTCTCCCCTAAGAATATTAAAGATTTGCGGAAGTTCATCCAGACTTGTCTTTCTCAAAAATTTACCGACTTTGGTAATGAATTGATCTGGATTCGATAATAAGTGCGTAGGTGTGTCTTTTGGTGTATCAATTCTCATTGTACGAAACTTCAAAATATTGAAGTGCGTTTTATTAATGCCTACTCTTTTTTGCTTAAACAAAATAGGTCCTGGCGTATCTATTTTAATTGCAATAATCAATAGTAGAAACAATGGTGATAATATTACTGCTGCTAAAAAAGCCAATAATAAATCAAGCACTCTTTTTATTACTTTATAAGACATCTTTGCTCCACCTCAGCCAATAAATTCATAGTTTTTTATTTATTATATTCACTCAATTATAGTACCATTTAACTGGCTAAAATTGCACCTTAAAATGTATTTTATGAAAACATATCTTTATTATTGGACTCTCTGAACTTATGAACCGCTTTCTTCACGACGATGTGTTCATAAAATATTCACATCTTTAATCTAACAATAAATAAACAACATCATCTCGAATTAGAAATTAGTTTGCGAGAGGACGATGAAGTCTTTTATATTTCTTCTATTTGATGGATTGTAATATTAAGTCCAACAATTCTTCCTCAAACGCCTCATATGCAGTTTTCCAGCCAAGACATTTTCTTGGTCGGTTAGTAATGAGTTGAAGTGCTTCCTTCATCTCTTTTTCTGTTACGTGGTCAAAATGTGTTTTCTTCGGGAAGAACTCACGTAAAAGACCATTACTGTTTTCGTTACTGCCACGTTGCCAGGAAGAATAGATATACACAAAGTACACTTGAGTGTTTAAATTTTGCTCAAGCACGTTGTAACAGCTAAATTCTTTCCCGCGATCTCCATTGATCTAGCGAAACGATCTGGGATTAATACACCGAAATACCAACGTGTTTTACACTCAATGAATGTGGTAACTAACATTTTACACGAGGTCGTTGTGAGCTTCTTTCATTTTGACTCGAAGGTATTGCACTTAATATTACAATTCATCATAAAAATAAATCGTTTTCATGTTAATAAACGTTCATTATTCGTTCAAAAACATCATCAGAAAATAAAAAAATAACGTTCCATCTGCATTTGATGCAAATAGAACGTTATTTTTGCTAGATCAATTAGATTTCGTAACATCCAAAAACTCATCTCTCATAGGTGTAAAGATATCGAATAATTCTGAATTTACTTCTAGTGGTATACATCCATGCCGTACATGAGGTTCAAATAATAAGCTGTCCCCCACTTTCACCACAATCTCTTCATCGTCTTTATAAAATCTAAAAGACCCTCTTACAACATAGGTTAATTGTTGATGCATATGCTGGTGCATATTACGATCATCCGTTAGCTGGTTAAAACGAACTTTGACCGCCATCAAATCATCATTATATACAGCGATAGCGCGTTCGGAATAATCTGAAATAGGATAAAAATGGTCTTCTTGATGTACGAACTCACTCATATGATTCTCCTCTCTATAAAGCGACTAGAATTGTCTTAATTTCATACGGTTTGAATGACAAATGAATTGGATTCAACTGTATATCCGATAGGACTTCTTCCAATAAATTTGTATCCTGCCAGCTTTTATAGGCTATTTTCAACTCAATGCTAGCCGCTGTACTTTTCCCTTCAGATTCATAGAATCGGAACACAATTGATTCGGGTTGAGTTTCTGCTCGCTTAACCGTTTCACAGATAATGTTGTCTGAATCGATCGTTACCAAGCTTTCTTCTACATTTTCCTTATCAGCAACTGCTTGGATTATAGCTGGATAGTTGAGATCATAGGCTTCTTTGTAAACATCACTTTCTCGAAACGTCCCTTGATGGGGATATAACGAATAGGTAAATGGGTGCCGACCTTTATCCACGTCAGGCGCTGGATACTGGCTTCCTCTCAATAAAGAGAGATAGAGTGTCTCTTCTTGGATAGCATGCCCATATTTGCCATTGTTTAGAAGACTCAAACCAAATGATTGTTCGGATAAATCAGCCCACTTTTGTGCACAAACTTCAAAGCGCGCCTGATCCCATGATGTATTCAAATGGGTTGGTCTTTCGTAATTTCCAAATTGAATGTCATAGGTTGCTTTACCGACATGGATCGGGGTTGGAAATTTAGCTTTTAGTAACAGGTGCTTTTCATGCCAATCGACTTCGGTTTCAAAATCAATTCGCGTGCTATGTTTATAAAAAATAATTCGCTGGGTCATTTGTGACTGATTAATGTCACGGATGACTTCAACCACTGTTCTAAACGGTGTGTTCTTGACGAGTTTAATGTGAGCGGCTGTTTCAACTACTTTAGGGTGGTTCAGTGAATGAGCATCAATATTCCAGGCATCAAACTCTTTCGGCAAGTCTGGATAGAGTACCATTTGATTCATAGTCGCTCCTTCTGCCACCATATCACGCTGTAACGTCTTGGCATATAAGCGACTAAGTTCGCCTTTAGTGTTAAATGACACGATATAGTGATCATTTTCTAAGGTATGACTGTCATTCGACCATTGTGAGAGTGTTGCTGTTTCTCGATTCAGCTTTTTCAAACGGCCATCAGTGGTCAGAACGCCGCGATGTGTTTCGAGATACAATTCACCAGACCATCTCGGTACGTGTTTGTCTTCTAGGTCATGAGCTATGTCTTTAAAAAATTCTAACGGTGTTGAATGCTGAACAATCGGCATGTTCGGTACGCCATGCTTAAAAACTTCTGAGTACTCGAGCATTTCTTCTGTCGGCCCACCACCACCGTCTCCGAATCCATACAATTGAATGACTTTATTGGTGAGTTTTTTATTTTTATAGCGTGTCCATGTCCCTTTTGTTTGAGAGGCATTCAAACGTCCGTTATAGGTGGTTCCTACTGAGGAATCTTCTGAATAGTCTGAAGTGGTTAAAAGGTGCGCTAACACTTCGGAACCATCAATCCCTTTCCAATAAAACGTATCATTAGGGATGCGATTACTGTCGTTCCATTCCATCTTAGACGTAAAGAAATAGTCTATTCCGCTCTTCTTCATAATTTGAGGCAATGAGGCTGAGAAGCCAAAGCAATCGGGTAACCATAGTACATTATTATCTTTATTAAAGGTCTGCTTGAAATATTTTTTTCCGAACATAATCTGACGGATTAAGGACTCTCCATTTGGTAAATTACTATCACTTTCAACGAACATACTGCCTTCTGTCTCCCAGCGTCCGTCTTGAACAAATGCTCTAACGCGTTCAAATAATCCCGGCTCTTCCTCTTCTAACATTCGGTAGAGCAGTGGTGAAGACGACATAAATGTCATCTCTGGATAGCGATCCATGAGATAAACAGCGTTGGAGAAGCTGCGGACGACTTTTTCTCGAGTCTGTTTCAACGTCCAAAACCAACTGATATCAATATGAGTATGACCGACGACGTACTCAATAACCGCATCCTCATCTTGATCCAATGTTTGATACCACTCTTCGAGTAAATCCAATGCCGTTTGGGCTTGCTGAGTTAAGATGTCTAAGTCTTGAGTAGTCAAATCAACCGTTTCAATCACACGGTTCAGGATTCCTTGAACTTTAAAAGAAAATTGACGCTCTCTCTCAGACACCAACGTTGCCTCGAGCAAGGCCTTGACTTGATAGTACAGATGATAAATGGCGTCATTGCGGTAACTTAAGTCAGCTTCTATGAAAACATCCTCTTTTGGCGTATTGGTATAAACATTTAATGATACCTCCATGTGCTGTGTTTCTTCTGGAAGTAAGACATAGTTATGATTCATATCAAGCGCACGGATAACATGTCCATTAACGCTTACAATAAATTGCGGGTTACTCGTATCCCACATATCTTCATCCGCAGTCGTAACCGTCAAACACAGCGGTCTTCCTACTTGATAGAGTCCATCAGTATCTATTGTAAAACCAACTTGATAATGAGTATCTATTCCGCCTATTCCGTGGCGTAAATCGGTATCTTGCCCTTCGATTGCTCGGTGCCAATCATAGTATCCAACTTTTTCGACTTGATAATGCTCTAGTCTCTTTATGGGCTGAAACTTTTTTTGTTTTAAGAATTCGAGTAACATCTGAATATAATCTAAATCCAATTTCCCCACCTACCAGTTGATTATTTATTCAATCCTAGGGCTATAATGCCAATAATCATCAGCATTGAGCCAATTTTAAGGTTTCTAGCTTCCGCTCCGTCTTTTTTCTCTCCTAAAATAAAAATCCCGCCCACAACGGACACAATGACTGCAAGTTGGGAAATAGAATAAGCCAATCCCAAACCAATCAGCTGAATGGAATAGAAAATCGAGATATTAGCCATCAACCATAAAATGCCTGTCAGCCAATTCTTAACAACATATGGGGCTCGTATGGTCGCCTTTTTTTGACTAAAAGCGATGACAGCAGACGTCACAGTCATTCCTAAGGCTTGTGGAAAGAAGACTAAACTCCCTGAAATTTCAAAGTAATTGGTAATCGAAACATAGAGTGTTAAAGATAAGGAAGAAACTAAAATCATAAGCGTTGCTTTAATAACCGAATCGGTCTTTTTTTCCATATTTCCTTTGTTAATCTGATAGATCCCACCCACAATGATCGCCAAACATAAAAGGGATTGAATTGCTTGAGTCACTGTTAGCCACTCGTTTAAGAGTAAGCCTGAGGTGATTGTTGTAAACAGCAACTGACTGCCATTGGAGATAGGCATGGCCTCTGAAACAGCCATATAATTTAGAGCTTCAAACTGAAAAAGTTGTCCGAAGCCCCAAAAAACACCCGATAACATACACAGACTAAATACTGAGAAACTATAACTATAACCATTCCATAGAAATAACAGTGTCGTCATAAAGAGGACAATGAAAGTCGTTCCTAACATGGTTTCATAAGTGTTACTTTGATTTTTACGAGCCACTACAGGCATGAGTCCCCACCCAATCATGGGGATAAGTGCAATCAATATAGTCATTATTTTGTTCCTATTTCTACAGATGACGGCTGTTCAAGTATTGCACTAATGCACATAGCATCATTGCCTGGCCATAAGCCATAGGTTTGATGATGATGTTTTTATAGTGTTCCTTGTTGTGACCGATAATTGTTCCTGCAGAAACCCCTTCAACGGTTCCTTGTTCGTTAATATAATTGATGAGTTGAACCATGCTATCGTCGCAACTTTGACGATAATGATCTCCGTTTAATAATCCTGCTCGTAGCCCCATATAAATACCAGTCAATATACCGGCTGAACCTGATGCTTCTATGTAAGAGCTTGGGTCATCTAAAACGGTATGCCATAACAACTCTTCTGGATCTCTGATTTTTAATAGTTCATCCACTTGGTTTTGATAGATATGAACTAAGTGTTTTTTTGTATGATGAGGCAAGTTGTCATTCATCATCTCAATAAAGAGCGGTAACCCCATCGTTAACCAGCTGTTTCCGCGACACCAAAAGTTGGCTCCAAAATTGGAACTCTTATCAAAATCCCAGGCATGATAAAACAGTCCCGTTTCTCGGTCAAGCAAATACTTGACGTGCAGCAACACTTGATAAATTGCTTCCTCAATCCATTCCTGTTTGTTGTACGTGATACCCATCTTGCCAAGAAAGAGAACGGTCATAAAAATGGTATCCGCCCATATCAGCTCAGGATATGGCGTGATGGTGTCTTTCGTGGCTCCAGTTGTGTTGTGCTGTAAGCCATCTTCCTTTGTTCGGTCAAAGTTTTCCATAATCATTTCTACACGTTCTAAGCAAAGGTCTTCATATTCTGGAAAATCCATTAACGTTAAAAGCGGACAGTTTGTATTGATATTGGCAATGGGAAGGCCTTTCTCAATCTCCTCATCTGCCCAGGCTCGTATATAATCATGGTGAGAGATTATTTTTACCTGTTTTTTCTTGCTAGTGATATTGGAGTGTTGGTTGCTAGGTTAGTTTTGGTTGTTGAAAGCTCTTTTTCGTTTGCAAAGGAGGGTTTAGGGGTGTTTTCGGTTGTTGCAAATGGATTTTGGTTTGCAAGAGAGGGTTTAGTGAGGTTTTCCGCTTTTGAAAATGGTTTTTGGCTTGCAAAGGAGGTTTCAGGGGTGTGGGCTGGCTAAGGTGGAGGTTGAAAGCTGTTTTTCGTTTGCAACTTCCGTTTTTAGGCTAAAATTGGGAGTTGAAAGTGATTTTTGGCTTTTAACTTCCACAAAACTATATTGATTGCATAGAAAAATGACTGAGTTAAGTCTCAGTCATTTTTTATCGTGTTCTAGTTATGCTTTCTTAATTTTTAGAATTTTATTGCTCTTAGTTTAATTTGTTCTATTGTCACATCACTGATTAATGGATAGGTTACACTGGATTAGACAGAAAAAATAAGGTGTGTACAATAAGAGAAAACACCTGGAGGAAAAATTATGTCAAAACGTCAAAGAAGAACCTATTCAAAAGAATTTAAACAACAAATGGTAGACTTGTACAATGCTGGGAAACCGCGAGCAGAAATCGTTCGGGAATATGAATTAACCCCCTCAGCTTTTGATAAATGGGTCAAACAAGCCAATACAACAGGATCATTCAAAGAAAAAGACAACCTAACCCCTGAACAAAAAGAATTAGCTGCTTTACGAAAAAGAAATCAACAGTTAGAAATGGAGAATGATATTTTAAAGCAAGCGGCGCTGATATTCGGACGAAACGACAAGTAATTGATGCCAACAAGCACAAATACTCTATATCAGCGATGTGTCAATGTCTAGGGATTTCTCGCCAAACATATTACTATCAACCAAAGAAAAAATAAAGTGAAGCTGAAATTGAAGAGGCGGTAACCGAAACCTTTTATATGGTACGCGTAAAATAAAAAAGAGCCTAGAAAATCAAGGGATTCGTGTTAGTCGGCGTAAAATCGGCAGAATCATGAAGAATCGTGGGTTGAAGTCTACTTATACGATGGCCTACTATAAGCATCATGGGACTTCTTGTAATGAAGCGCCAGTTAAAAATCTATTGAATCGTGAGTTTTCACATAAAAATCCATTAGAAGCAATCGTAACGGATTTAACCTATGTACGAGTTGGAAAGAAATGGCACTATATTTGTTTGATATTAGACTTGTTCAATCGTGAAATCATTGGTTATTCTTGTGGCGAGCATAAATCTGCGGCTCTAGTAAAAAAAGCTTTCAGCCGTATATCTTATCCATTAACAGAAGTAGAACTTTTTCATACGGATCGTGGGAAAGAATTTGATAATCAAACAATTGAAATGATTTTACAAGCATTTGGTATCACACGTTCACTTAGTAAAAAAGGCTGTCCTTATGATAATGCCGTAGCAGAATCTACGTATAAATCCGTCAAAATCGAATTTGTTTATTCAAAAAAATTTGAGACTTTGAAAGAATTAGAACTAGAATTATTTGATTACGTACATTGGTGGAATCATCTTCGTTTGCACGGTACACTTGGCTACGAGACACCCATTCATATCCGTTATCAGAGATTGGCGCAGCAAACCCTTGACAATGAGCATGGTCATGATAGCGAAAGCGAGGCAGCGTAATTCCCAATTGAGCTTCTGCCGTTGAAATTCATGACCATGGAGGCTCGTTGTCAAGGGCAATCGGAACAAAGTGCAAGAATTCTATATACACCTTATAAAATTTGTCAAAATAAGTGTTGACATTTCATAACAAATAATTTATTATAAATTTTAAGCAATATAGCTTAAAATTTATAACCTATAGTCAAAAAAACCTTTTCCTAGGGGTATAGGAAAAGGGACTACTTTTAGCCTAATAAAAATATAACAACATTGTGTGCATTTTGGAAGTGGTCTCCTTGATTGTTCACAAAGTTGTTGAAAAGGGGTTTTAAGATGTTCGTGTTTTCAACTAGTCTTTTAATGTTTTGGATAAAAGGTAAAATTGAAATTGATAGCAGATTTGTTAACGTAGAAATTCCAAACACTGTTTTAGGTATTTTCCCATTAGGTAAGAAGAGAGACTCTGTACCTGTTCATACCATTTCTAATCTTCAAATCGATAACTCATTTAATATGAAACCAATTTTAATTGGACTATTTTTATTATTTGTATCATTCGGAATGCTAGGTGAGTCTTTCTTTGGTGGCCTTATTTTAGGTGCAATATCATTAGGAATTTCTGGATCTGGTATTCTTACTACTCTAACATTCGACAAATCTGGTTCTAGACAAGTAATCTCTGTTCCATTTTTCGAAGCAAAAAAGCTAGAAGCGGCGCAAACTGAAATTTATAGCCTTATCTCAAACTCTGCAGATGGTAGAGATTTAGGTCTATATTTCGAAAAAAAATAGTCATTAACTAAGTATTGCTTCTCATTTATTAGGGTGACCACAAGCATACAAAAAGAAGTAGAAACAGACGAAGTGGTCTGATTCTACTTCTTTTTTACTTTATAAATTAATTCAAGGTATCAATCTTACTAGTTATTTCACTCAATGTGAATCCAATCCCATCCCATGAATCAGGGTCTTCAAACGATTCGATGACAAAAGTATACTCATAGGCTTCTTCTAAATCATCTCGGTTTGAATCATAGGAATAAGTCGTTGTCAGCTCGAAGTCCATTGTAACCGTATATAAATTCACATCTGTTTGTGTGACGTCGGTTACTTCTAAGTTCCAACTCAAATATTTGGCATCGGCATTGTCACGAAATACCTTGGCATATTCAGTAAAACGGGTATATAATTCATTGTCTTTTCCGCCAGTTAAGTAGGAAGCCAGATCCTCATTGTCTTTTTCTTTTAAGGATGATTCGTCTGCTTCAGACATATAGACAATTTTACGTGTTAGTGGTCCAAACAACTCATCGACAACCGTCTGGTAACTAAAGTCATTGGGGAAGCTTAGGTAATAATAATCATAATTATAATCACTTAATTCCACTGATTCTGATTTTAGGGTACCAGATGGGAAATCCATGCCTAACTCTAATATCATCCCTTCTGACCAAGATACCGGTCCAAATGTACCATAACCATCTGTTAAGTTACCAATCTTTTCGCCATCTAGATAAACATCGGCAGTATCTTGGTTACTTGATACCTCGAATTCTACCCCTTCAATATGAAGATAAGCATCCCACTCGTGGCTATATAGAATCGTTTCTTTTGTTTTATTCTCGAATTCGTAACCATTGATTTCAGCTGTAGCATTCACTTCAAAGACACCTGGGGCATAAGGCCCTACTTCGGTTGTATAGTCTTCCACAGTTGAAGTTGCGACGTTCTCGCCATTGATACTAATAACAGCATCCTTAACATTGACACCAACGTTGAAATAAACTGGATTGATAACCAGATCATAGTTGTCAAAAAACAACATGGTCTTACCCTTTTGCTCTAAATAGATTTCACCGCCAGTGTACAAGCTGCCTCGTCGTAGTACACTACTAATTTGACTGACATAGCTTTTATTCTCTTCAAGGTAACGAACATAGGGTGCCAGCGATTCAGCTGTTACTTTAAAGTTTGGATCATTCGTCTTAAGGGCATCAGCAATTCGTTCTGCGTCCGCAGACGCTAAAATTTCGATATAATGGTTGACTTGATTCTCTTTACTATAGGCTTTTTCGCCGATTTTATAGCCACCGAATAAGGCTACTAGTACGACAGCAACAACAGCTGCAATCATTTTTTGGGTCTTCGTTAATGCCTTCATTTCAGGTTTGCTAATGGTAACCGATCGTTGCTGAGGGGCTTCTTTCACCTTACCATTAAAGTCATGACCACACTCTTTACAAAAGCGTGTTTCGCTATTATTTTCAGTTCCGCAGTTTGGACAAAATTTCATTTTAGATTCTCTCCTCAACACATATTAATAAAATAGTTCATCCATGATATTTTCAAATAAATAACCACCACTCACACCTTCTAAGGAAAGGCCTAATAAGATACGTATAATCAAGACAACTAAGATTAAGTAACCAACGTTTCCGATAATAGTTGCGATGAAGGAATCTATTTTACTATTGTTATCCGTGCTGTATAGATAAATATTGAAAGCTGCTATATTGATAATACCTGTAAGTCCTAATAGTAAGAGAATCAAATCAGCCAAACCAAATGGTGATAAAAAACTGAAGATAAGCACTAAAGCAAGAATGAAGACATTTAGTGACAATAATCCACCAAATTGAGCGGTTGCTTGGCTAAAGCTGATGGGATTTTTTTTCATAAAACGAACAACTAAAAAGCTAACGAGTATCGGACAAAGGCTTGCTGCCACTTGAACGAAGAATATTTTAACAAAGTCAATAAATCCTACTCCGAGATACGATTCATTCGCAAAAACAGCTAGAATAAAGGTTGTTAATAATGCGATAACGGAAACTTGAATCCATCCCATAATGGCATGAGTGTTAGCGAAACTTGAGCTAGGATGTACAGCAGTTTGTAAAAGGTATTGCCAGTAATTGGTCATCTTATTTTTTACGTCTGTTAAATCAATATTGGGTGCTGTGATGGTAATTTGACTCGTATTAGGCTGTTGAGTAGGTTGTGTTTGTTGTGTGGCTTGTTCCACCAAGGGCGTGCCACACTCCGTACAAAATTTACTCTCCTCATTCATTTCTGCTTGGCAATTTGGACATATGATCATGTTATATGACTCCTTTATAATTTTTATTTTTTATTCGATGGTGACTGTTGCTGTTATTTGTTCACTTTCGCTATTGTAGACTCCGAGGTAATTATCCCCTAAGTAGACATATTCGAAATAAATAGGAATATCCAAGGTATCATTTATAAATTCAGTTGCTTCTACGCGAATAATGTTGTCTTGATAGGTGATATCATGAATGGCAAATTGAATGCCTCGACTTTGAACGTCATCTGGTCCATTTGTTGTGGAGCGTGAATACCAGAGTTCGCCAATGCCATTATGTTTAGAACTGGGACTTTTTTCTCTAAAGTCATAAAGAATTGTTGAATCGGCTGTTGTTTCCTTAATCGTTTTGCCTATCAGGTAGCTAGCAGGATTGGTTTCTAGTAGCGCTTTGTCTGCTTGCTCCGTTAAATAGGCGTTATAGATGGCGTTGCCTTTCTCTTCGAACATATCGTAAATAGCTGAATTAGTTCCTTCATTTTCTTGATAATAAAAGGTTAAGTCAGGATTAGTTGAAAATGTCAGTGTTTTACCCTCTTCGTTCTTTTCTAAAAAGATATCGTAAGTCCACTCACCTAGATTCTTTTCTTCTTCCGAATACATCATGCCGCTGTTAGCCGGCTGATTGGTAATGGTCGCTACATTTTTGTTTACATTTGATGAAAGGACGGCAGATACACTCATTTCACCATGATTAATCGCGGTAATCGCTAATGTTTCTGACAAATAAAAAACTGGCTTTCCCATCGTTTCACTCTCAGATGTGTAGCTAGGATAACTGGTCCAATAGCCATAGAAATCATCTATAGTGATGGTTCCATATTGTTCGACTTGGATTTTTTCGATTAGTGTCTCAATCTTTTTAAATGACTCCGGGTAATAGATCTCTACTGTTTCAATGACACTGTCTTTCACGTTTAACTGTTCGATTGCTTCTTCTATTTTCCCATTGTCGAAAGAAGTTTGAGCTTTTACAACTGCCTAATCAAATATTTCGGCCTGCGAGATACGTTCTAAGAGGATATTCGTGCTATCTATGTAATGTTGGTATAAGCCACCTATTTGACTCAACGGCATCTCAGCAATTTTATCCTTAATTTCTTGGAGTTTTGCTTTATCTTTATTTTTCGCAGCCGCTAAGAAAGCATCATTTTCTTTATTTAATTCTGAATAGGCAACTAATAGTTTAGAGTCTGGTGCTATTTTTTTGATTTCCGCTAAATTTTCTTTAGCCAATGATGGACGGTCTAAGTCTGATGTTTTTAATTCATCAAGAACATCTTCAAATAATTTGATATAGTCTCCTTCCTCTGGGCTTATTTGATTGGGTAAAGCCACTAGGAACAAGACTTCTTCTCCTTCATCATTCGCATAGATAATTTCTAACCTATCGTTTACCTCATAAAAATAAAACCTTTTAATGAAACCCGTTAATTCATCAATTAATCGGGAATCTTCAGTACGCATCACATATTGGTCGTCCTTTGTCTCGATTATAAACCCTATTTCAGCAGCTTCCTCAATATCGTCTTCATCCTCCAATGATGAGATTGATATGATTACTTCTGCTTTCAGAGGCTGACTAAGTGAATAGGGTTCATTTTTAGACTGTGGTTTTTGAATGTCATAATAGACATCTATGCGCCCTTCCTCTCCATAGGTCATATAACTAAGCACCAACTCATCATTGTTAGGGATTGTTACTTTGAACGTATCGTATTCCTCGTAGATATACCATTCTCCCTTTAATGAGTTAGAGTTAACCAAATAGGTTCCTGCTGCCACTAATACACCCAGGATTCCTAACACGGCGATTGCCTTTAATAATTTCTTATTGCTTTTTCCATTTTGTGGTATTGGCTTATTCATTGAGACTAAAGAATGACCACATTTTTCACAAAAATTACTGCCTGCATCACAAACTGATGAACACTTTGGACATTTCTGTTCCAATTAATGTTCCTCCTTTCTATTTTTTCTATACATCTCCATTATATCAAAATAATCATGTTTTTTGGCGTTTTCTTGAAAAAAGTTATCTTTATATTTCAAAATGTGAAAAGCATCATTATATTAAGCTATTTATATAATGAATCGTTTTAAAAATAAAATGGTTAAAGCTGTTGTGTTTGTTATAATACAAAGATACGGACAAAAGATAAGGTGGTTGAAACATGTATAAACAGAAGAATATCTTACTCTATTTTTTATATACAGTGGTGTTGTTTTTATTGGTATCTTGCGGGGAACAAACGGTTGGTGATCAATCTGTGGTTGAATCAGAGTCATCGGTGATTGAATCTGAGAAATCCTCTCAGTTGATTGAAGAAAGTACGGTAGAAGATACTGCTGCAAGTCGTGAAAATGAACGGTTGGAAACAATGACACTTGACGAAAAAGTGGGTCAAATGTTTCTCGCACGATATCCTGATGAAGATTCTCTTGCTTATGCCATTCATTATGATTTAGGTGGTTACATCTGGTTTGCAAAAGATTTCAGCGAAAAAGATCCTCAGATTGTTCAAAGTGAAATTAATGCCATCCAAGCAGACATGCCGATTGATTTGTTTATGGCTGTCGACGAAGAAGGCGGCGATGTGGTTCGAATCAGTTCGTTTCCTCAGTATAGAAAAACGCCATTCCTAACACCAAGACAAGCCTTTGAAGAAGGCAATTGGTCCAGTGTCGAAGACCTCGCCCATGAACAAGCTATGTTACTAAAAAGCTTGGGATTCAATTTGAATTTGGCACCCGTCGTGGATATGCCGAATAGCTCTGATGATTTTATGTACCATAGGGCCTTCTCAACTGAGTTAGCAGACGTTACGAAGTTCACTGAACTTTTTGTTTCATCCTATACCCATGACAAGGTTGGAACAGTCTTGAAACATTTCCCAGGTTATGGCAGTAATGTTGATACTCATACAGGCGTCGCCTACGATGGCCGCTCGCTGGAGACATTAAAAGAACGAGACCTCATCCCTTTCCAAACAGGGATAGATAACGGTAGCAAAGCTATTCTCGTTGCCCATAACGTGATGACAGCGATTGACCCTGACTGGCCTGCAACATTGTCTCCCAAAGTCATTGCCATCCTTCGTGATGACATGGGATTTGAAGGAATAATTATGACTGACGATTTAATTATGGACGGTCTTCAGGCCTTTGCCACGCCTGAAGAGGCCGCTGTATTAGCAGTGTTAGCAGGAAATGACGTTTTAATTAGCTCTGACTTCTTGGTTCAAATTCCTGCCGTTATCGCAGCAGTTGAAGATGGACGCATCCCTGAAGAAGTTATCGATGCCGCAGTATTACGTATTTTGAAGGTGAAAATTGAACTTGGATTGATTTAGGAAGAAGTTTGTAGGATGGGGCGGTTTTTGCAAGCTCTTTTTCGTTTGCAAAGGAGGTTTTGTCGGTGTTTTCGGTTGTTGCAAATGGATTTTGGTTTGCAAAGGAGGTTTTAGGTCAATTTTCCGCTTTTGAAAATGGTTTTTGGCTTACAAAGGAGGTTTCAGGGGTTGTGGACTGGCTAAGGTGGAAGTTGAATGTGATTTTTGGCTTTCAACTTCTACTTCACTCATTTAAACGCACAAAAGCAGGCAGCCACATAGCTGTCTGCTTTAATTGATTATTGGAAATTCAAGTATAATGGCTAGTCCGCTGCTATTTGAGCGGCTAGCGCTGACAGTAACTTTTAAATCTTGGGCGATTTGTTGGACCAGGTAGAGTCCCATGCCCGTTGCTTTGGCTTTTCCACCGGTGAAGCCTTTATCGAAAATAAATGGCAAATCTTCTTGAGGTATACCTGGGCCGTTATCGCTAATGATTAACTGAATGGTCTCACCTGCTTCGACCGTTAAATCTAGTTTGGGCTGACTCTCGCCAATCCGTGCATATTTACTAGCATTATGAATCAGCTGGCTGAGGATAAACAAGACATGATGGCGGTCGCTCACCACAAAAACTTCTTCCGCCCCAACCAAAGCCACTTCAAATCCCGCTTCATCCAGCAAGGACTGATGATCGACAATCGCCTCTTGACACACCTTAACCAAGCTCATTGGCTGAAACAAATAATCGCGGTGGGCTGTCGATAAACGTGCGAAATATAAAATCTTTTCCACATCACTTTGGATATCATTGCGAGCACGAGTCATCCGCAGATGAACCAATGTGGACATCTCATCATCACGATTATCCAAAACCAAACTCATCAAGGAAATCGGCTTTTTGATTTCATGCACCCATTCTTCAATGTAGGTCTGGTAGTCCCTAATCTGCAAGTCTTGGCGGTTCAACTCATCCGCCTTTTCCCGCAACAAGTCCCCTAGCATTCTCAATCGATCCACTTCCGACTTCGGCACAAGAGCACGCAGTTCAGCTTCTTTTTCCATATCAGGTTCGATTAAAAAGGACCGATAAACTGGATCCAGCCTGTCCTTCTGCCGACGATTTAGGAGCAAGGGCACTGCCGTTAACACCACACTCACTATAATCATCAAGCTAATCAATAGCCAAAAACTTTCTGGATACGCAATCCACGCTAGGAAAATAAAAAACATGGTCAAAAGTCCAATCACTACCAACCAATAGCGATTGTCATAGAGGTCTTTTTTCATCATTCAACCTCTCTTTCTATCCAGCGATAACCCTGACCACGAACGGTTTCTAATCGATCTGCTAGTCCCCATTGGCGGAGTGTTTTTCGCAATCGTGTCACATTGACTTGAAGGGCATTTTCATCGATAAAATCTGCTGTTCCCCACAACTCTCGGCTCAACTGATCTTTGGTAATGACTTGGTTTTGAGTTTTTAATAACAATGCGAGCATCCGCCCTTCATTGGGAGGTAGAACTTGAGATTTTCCGGCCACATACATCGTATAACTATCCGGATCCAACTGAAACCCACCGCCATCTAAAAGGTTTGGAGTCGTTTCGTATCGCCGAAGCAAATTTTTAAGGCGAGCCAATAATTTTTCTTTTGGAAAGGGTTTGGTCATATAGTCGTCGGCACCTAGATCGAGCGCATGTAGCTCGTCACTCAGTTGGTTGCGGGAGGTGAGCACGAGAACGGCGATATTAGTCTTCGTTTTGAGGGTGCGGCAAATGTCAAAACCCGTTTGGTTGGGCAAATTAATATCTAAGAGCACCAAATCGGGTGATGCCTGAATCAGCTGGCTGGCCACATCGGTATTAAAGTCGGTAATCGCAGTCGCCTGATAGCCTGCCCGCTTCAAAAGATGGACCAATTCCTCCTGTACCATCACATCGTCTTCCACCACTATAATCGCCATTTCCATCCCCCCTTATGCGATATCACGTGTCGCGGTTTTATAAACCGCCCATGCATACCCCCATTGTACCAGAAGAAAGGTCCCCACCATCATTAAAACAAAGGGTAACATGTTAGAAATACTTGGTAAAAAGTCAGCGTTGTAGCGGATGTAGGTTTTCATGGCTGTAATCCCCACCGTGCCGCTCACCATAGCCGGAATGAGTGGGAACAAGAAATAGCTAGCCACTTGTTTTTTCAGCGAATCCTGCATTTGGTCAGCCTTGGCTCCGAGGAAGGACAGCGTTTTGTAACGCGATTTGGTTTGCTTAAGTTGGGTCAAGAACTGCAAGGCCAATACCGTACAACCTATGACAAGAAACAAGAATGCTAGGTAGAGCATGGTATAACTGCCGGCGACCACGTAAAAGAGATGGCGCCCAAAATTTTGAAGGTAACTCTCGACGTAAAAGCCTTTATCATTTAATAAGTCGTTGGCCTCTTTCATGGGCGTCATCAAACCGTCTCGGTCAATTAGCGTTTGCGGTAACCTAAAGTTCCAATAGGTCTCCCTGTTTTCTACTTTGACTAGTTGTTGGAAACGAGTGTCTTTAACAACGAGTGCTGCCATGATGGTAATTGACCGGTCAGTAACGAGGTCTTTCATTGCTAGATTGGGCAGGATTCTCATTTGTTGGCCGTCTAGTTTAAGGAGTGGCTGGTCCTTGTTTTCAACTAACAATTGATTAAGTTCAGGCTGGTTGGCATGGCCAACTGTTGGGTTAACATAGAGCGCCACTTGGTCATCCGTCAATTGAATGGTTGGTTGATTGGACGCTTCTAGAATCCGGTTATAGCCAGATTCAGTAATGAGATAGCCAATTTGGCTGTCTACTAATCCTAAAATATTTTCCATCTCCGGTATTTCGGTACTAATGTTGTAAACTCCCGGTTCAGCCACTTGCGGATCAACCACACCTTCTGGCAAATGGTCGACGATTTCTTTTCTAAAAGCTGACCAATCGACTTGATCGGCTGTTTGGTTATAGCCTAATGTCAGTGGGTTTAGGTGATCTACATAAGGCGCCAGTTCAGCTGACGTGAGGACCTTTTCGATTTCTTTATTGTCCCCTAAAAGAGTGAAATGGTAGACCGATGAGTCGCGGTTTAAATTGTCACCCGAACTTAAAATGGTGGCTGCACCTTCTGCTAGAAACATGACTGACAACATCATTAATAATGAAGAAACAGCCACTGAAATAGCTCGGTTGGCGATATTTTCTTGTAACTGTCTTAAGGTAAAAATCCGTAAGCCTTGTGTTTGCTTGGTTTTCATAGCAAGGCTATTAAGCAGTCTAGCCAGTCCGCGAATTAATAAAATGGTTCCAATTATTCCTAAAATAACCGACAAACTAATCATCACATTATTGACGAGCCAGAAATAACGTAGCGCCAAATAATAGGCCACGATCAAAATGATTAGTCCAGCCACAAAGGTGAGGCTATTTGTTTTTGTTGTACCTAATGCTTGTTTTTTGCTAACTTGTCCATTTAATAGTTGTTGCAGTTCACGGTTAAACAATTGGACTGATAAAAATAGTAAAGCTAGGACTTGAATGAAAAGAAAACCAACTGCCGTATAAGCCACTGCTATTAATGAAAAACTAGGCTGATGATCGATAATCCCTTGCCCAATCAAGCGGGAAGTCGCCAAACTAATCATTTCAGCTAAAATACCACCGATGACTGTCCCAATGGTTAAGGCAAATAATGATGTGAGCAGCCCTTCTGCTAGGAGCAGTGCGAACAGTTTGCGCTGGCGCATTCCCATCATAAGGTACATCCCGAACTCTTTACTACGACGGTCTAACTGGTAGCGGTTGGCGAAGAGCACCAAGAAAAATAATAAAAAGAGCGCGATGCCGTAGAGAATCGGCATGAGTGCGAATAGGCGATCGACGGCCATGCTCTCGAAGTCACGAAGGTAGAGGATGACGTCCTGACGCTCCAGCGACAAAATCATATAAAAAGATGCCACCGCAGTCACCAAGGTGGCGAAATAAATGAGGTTTTCCTGGCGACTGCGCTTGGCGTTTCGGTAAATCAGCCTAAAGAACATTGGCGCTCCCCCCTCCTAATTGCGCCATCACCTGTAAAATGCGGTCATAAAAATCTTGGCGAGATTCAGTAGCTTGGTGGCGAAGTTCATGGAAAATGACCCCGTCTTGAATAAATAAAATGCGCGAACAAAAACTAGCGGCATTGGCGTCGTGTGTGACCATCAAGATGTTGTGGTTCTTGTCTCGATTCATACCCTTGAGTTTTTCCATCAAGGTTCGGGCCGACTTGCTATCGAGTGCACCGGTCGGTTCGTCAGCCAGAATAATATCTGGTTCTGGTACTAGGCAGCGGGCTGCAGCGACACGCTGTTTCTGACCACCTGATAGTTGAGACGGAAACTGGTTAAGGACGTGGTCAATTTCTAGGTAGCTGGCGATTTGGTGGAGCTTGTCTTCTGCTTCCTTGTCGTCGAGTCCTCGAATCGCTAAGGGCAGAAGAATGTTTTCTTTTGCAGTTAGGTTGTCCAAAAGTTCGAAATCTTGGAAGAGATAGCCAATGCGGTTGCCGCGGTAATGGGACAGATCTTTGCTTGAAAAGGCGCTAATATTGTCATTGTTGAGCAGGATTTGGCCGGATGTGGGCTTGATAATAGTAGCGATACAGTTGAGTAGCGTCGTTTTACCCGACCCACTCGCTCCCATGATGCCAAGAAATTCGCCCTTTATCACGTCAAAGCTAATGCCGGCTAGCGCCTTAGTTGGGCTACCGTCGCTGTCGTAAATTTTTTCAAGGTTTTCAACTTTCAGTAATTTTTCCATCGTTTATTCTCCTTTAATGGGTACTCGTTTAAGTTACTCTTAGTTTACTTGAGCCGGCGAGAGAATAAAACTTACAGATGGTGTAAGAATTTGGCTATTTGTGGCGGTTCAAACTGTTTTTAGGCGCTGAACCTCTGGATTCTACAGTTTTAAAGAGGTTCAGAATGGGTTTGAGCTTTGAACCTCTGAATTTTACAGTTTTAAAGAGGTTCAGACTGTTTTTGGGCTGTGAACCTCTGGATTTTACAGTTTTAAAGAGGTTCAGGCTGTTTTTGGGCTGTGAACCTCTGGATTTTACAGTTTTAAAGAGGTTCAGGCTGGGTTTGAGCTTTGAACCTCTGGATTTTACAATTTTTAAGAGGTTCAAACTGACTTTGGGTACTGAACCTCTGGATTTCACAATTTTTAAGAGGTTCAGAGCTGGTTTAGCTGTTGAACCTCTTAAAAATACAAAAAAACTGAGAAAGCCTAACAGCTTCTCAGTTTAAATGAAATCGATCTTTATTTTTTAACATGATTGGGGCGATGATGGGTTCTAGAATAATGTAGAAGCCGGCATTGCCTGCTGCGTGAACCAAATCAAAGGGAATTCCAACGACATAGTAAGCCCAAAAGCTAGAAACACCGTATAGTTTGGCTGAAAAAATAGAAATGATAAAACCGAACAGAATACCACTTAAAAAAGAATATATGATAAAAATCAGTCTCGATTTCTTTTTTTCATAGAGTGGTTTAATGACGAAGGCGGTGAATATCATGATGATGGCATAAGTCAGCATCTGATAAAAAATCCACGGGCCCATTCCTAAAACCATATTGGATAGGATGAGTGATGCCATAGCCACAATCAAGCCGTCAGCCACTCCTAACGTTAAAGTAATAATCAAAAGAATGGTTGTCATCGGTTGAACGTTGGGTAAGAATTGAAAAACAATTCGTCCCACATAGCAGAGAGCTGTCAAAATCGACAGCATGGCAATTCGTTTTACTGTAAAATGACTTATTTTTTTGGTTAAATCTTTTCTAGTTTCCATTCTATTACGTCTCCTTCTTGGAGTTCCGTTTCATTTGCGCCTTTCATTCCCATTTCACCGTTCACATCAAACAGCCAATATTTTCCGTTGGCATCGTCTTGTTGGTAGCCATTGATGGTGTTGATAAAGGTATCTGTTTCTTCAATCTCGTAATGTTCCTTCATCACATCAAGAAGAATTGCGCCTTCTTCAACTTCAAGTGTTTTTGTTAAGTCATCAACACCTTCGCCATCAACTGAAACTTGAATGGTTACACTAATACTTTCCTCCACGACCGAGGAAACAGCCGCTTCACTCGATGATTCTACCGCCGTATCTGTTGTTGAACATCCTGTTAAAACAAATCCTGCTGCAAGCAATACTAGAAATTTTTTCATTTTTTCCACTCCTAATTTTTTTATGATAAAAATTAGGAACTGAATAACCGGCAATGGTTTTGTCTTCGTCATTGAAGTTCAGTTCCCATCAGCAGTCGCGTACTGCTGACGATAGAATTCCTTCATTTTTTGCTAAAATGAAGCTGTTTTGGGTACAAAAAAAAGTCTATGCGCCATTACATAGACTCGAACGACACTGCTTTACCTCGAAACAGCGAACGCATGCATATTAGCAATCCAAGATAAAGATCTGACTCCATACGTGACGTATGATTACAGTGGCGGGACCGTGTTGGGATTTAACCAAACTTCCATACCTTGGTTGTCTTTGAATGGTACTTCTATCACTGCCATTGTAGTCCATTCGATTTTATTTTGCAAGAGCTTAAGAAATAACAAAAAAGCAACCTACTGTGAGAGTAAGTTGCTTTTATGGATTAGTCTTGTAATGTCAAAATCTTTGGTCCATCGGCAGTAATCGCAATGGTATGTTCGAATTGGCAGCTCAATCCGCCATCTTGTGTGCGGGCAGTCCAACCGTTTTTATCCATTTTAGATTTCCATGTTCCCGTATTAACCATTGGCTCAATAGTAATCGTCATGCCTTCTTTTAAGCGCAGACCCTTTCCTGCCTCACCGTAATGTGGAACAGATGGGCCTTCGTGCATAGTTGGTCCAATACCATGTCCAATAAATTCACGAACAACAGAGAAGCCTTCTGCTTCAACGTAAGTTTGAATAGCATGACCAATGTCACCAATACGATTTCCTGGAATTGCTTGTTCAATCCCTAGGTATAAAGCTTTTTTTGTCACTTCTAGTAAACGCTCAACTTCTGGATTTGTTGACTCACCAACAATATAGCACCAGCAAGAATCAGCCATAGCTCCTTTGTAATTAACAACTGTATCGACTTTTAGTAAATCGCCATCTTTTAAGATTTCTTTTTTACTTGGGAAACCGTGGCAAATTTCATCGTTCAAGCTCATGCAGGTTGCAAATTCATAGCCTTCATAGCCAATTTGCTCAGCGATTGCGCCAGCGTCTTCAATGCGTTTTTGTACAAAGTTATTTATTTCCATTGTATTCATGCCTGGCTTAATAAAGTCACGCAAGGCTACATGAATATCAGCAAGAATTTTTCCTGCTTCTTCCATCGCTTCAATTTCGCGAGGTGATTTCAATGTAATCATATGGTTTTGTTCCTCCAATATTCTGTATTCACTTGCTTATTATACCACGCAAATCGGGACTATGGGGAGGAAATGCTTCTAGTTACGGTTAAGAAACGCCACCGTCTGCTCATAGCATCGCTTCGCTTCATCTGTCGCATAGTCAAACTGATATTCGTGGGGAATTTCCTTTTCTGACTCTTGGAAAAACAAACGATCGACTTCCACACCTAATTCTTCTAACTTTTCTACCATGGCCATCCCTTGTTTAGGAAAAGAAAACGCATTGCCATCTGAAATGAATGCGGTTGGAAAATCAGCAGTAACGTGATGAACCAAGGATGCCTCCGACAATTGCGGTGAGCTTTGCCAGTCTTTCTTTCCAATCAATGACCACGCCACTGTTTTGACAAAAAACTTTAAGAAGAAGCTATCCGATTGATCGTCTACCATTTGCTTTAAGTCAAGCGGCCCGCAATAGGATATGGCGCCTTTAATGGTTTTTGGCAGTACGGTTTGGCTAAAACCAATGTGATAGTCAGGGTTCGTTTGCACAGTGACATATTGAAAGGCAATTTGTGCGCCGGCAGAGTCTCCTCCAAAGTATAAATTAGCCATATTTAGCATGGGGTAATCTGCTTTGTTTTTCATAAAAAAATGGACGACATCGTCGAGCTGGTGGAGCTGGCCGGGATAAATGGACTTGGGCGCAAAACTATAATTCATAGCGACAACGGCTATATTGGTGTCGGCCGCAATCCGAGTGGCAAATTCGGTGACATCGGTCTTGTCGCCGCCGACGTAACCGCCGCCATGAACCCAAAATAAAACAGCTACCGGATTGGTGGTGTCAGTCGGATAATAGAGGTCGAAGACATTGCGCTCGTATGTAGTTTGGTAAGGTGTATTTTGTATAACGGTAACTTTTTGTTGTGCCTGTTCGTAGGCTAGCTGGTCTGTAATGGTTAATGGTTTGTCAAATAGCCGATGAATCAGCCGCGCTGCTGGTTTCGGCGACCGTTTGAAGGCTACGATAGTAGCTCCCAGTGTTGCCGCTGCAATTTTGAAGATTATTTTAGCCATATCCGCACCTCTTCTTCAATTTTATTAGGTGTATATCGGTAAAAGTGGTCTTTGAAAACGATAAATAGCTTTCAAAGGAGGAAATAGCCGCCTTTTCGGTTTTTGAAAATGGAAAACGATTTGCAAAGGAGGTTTATCTGCCTATTTCCTCCTTTGCAAATGAAAAACAGCTTTCAAAAGCGGTTTTGTGCTTTAAATTGCTTAACTAGCTTGCGAGCTGCTGTTTCACCCACCATCCCGCCGCACCAATCCTGCAAGACTCCTGCAGTTAGTCGTCTTTCTGGAAAAAGCAGGACATAATCTGCCAACATGCGACGTGCGCCAGCCAACTTGGCTTCAACCTTTCTACATTTTGGGCATACCAGATAGCGGTGCTTATCTGTCATTTTATTGCCCATACAATCGGAGCACCAAATCCCCTTTTCAAGTTCTTCATAGGTGAAGTCATATTTGGATTGATAGGGATTGGTTTGAGGTCGGCTGTCTAAAATAATTTTTGCGATGGCAGTATGATAGTCGGTCAGCGCACCCGCACTTTTTTCCATTTCTTCTAAATAGCCTTGCCATTGTGGGCGCATCAGTATAGGGAATTGGGGATCGTGTCCGTAAAGTGTGGCGTTCCAATTCATAAAAATAACTTTCCGTTCCAATGCTAGATTGATGCGGTGGTCGCGCAATATGCTGTCCATCACATCGAAGGCGTTTTTTGAGCGCAGCAGAAAATTGCGTTCCATTTTGTAAGTGCCTTTATAGAAATTGTCATTTCGGTGGTGAAAGGTTCCTTCAACATTTTTAATTTCTAACAGCCGGATATGGTGACTCGTGATCACAATGAGGTCAATTTGAACGGTGCCGCTTTTCCTCAATAAAACATCATGCAGAATAATAGCTGGAAAGTTTTGAGCCATTAAATCGAGATAAGTTTCAAATTCCGCCTCGTATCCTTTTTGTACGGCTCTTCGCTCATTTTGCAGATCAGTAGCGCAATTTTGTCGGTTTGACAATGCTTCTAAATAAGTCAGTAATTCTGGTTTTCCCATTATAAAAGCCCCCTTTATTAATAAATCCGCAGAAATGAGCATTTCTCACTATTATTTTTTATATTTGTAGTATAGTTTCGGGCGATCATTAACCTGGTAAGACCCCATTATTGTTTCATTTGCAATTAAATCACCCGCTTGTTTGGTATAAATCATTACGTGATTTATACCAACGGCCACTCCGTCTTCACATGAATAAGTGGTTGTAGATACAACTGAATCTTGACTAAACTAAAATTTCTTCTCATTCCATTTTATCCCTTTAAATAGTTGATTATTATAAAAAATCACAATCTTTTCCTAATCATAAACAAAGCATATTAAAACAACTTCATTACAAAAAGGATTGTGAATAGAACATGCGCCTTCGTATAATTTATTGGTTTTTATTCAAATCTTAGACACATTTTAACGATGTCAAAAACTGCACAACAGTGGATAAGAAATGACAGTCATAAGAAAAGCGGACAAGTCCGCCTTGGCCTATGAAAAAATAGGAAATTTGACCCTGAATGAGCAGCGAAGCGCGCAATGGGGCAAATTTATCTTTTTTTCACTAGGTCAGGACTTGGGAGCTAGACATTGATGGCTGAACTTATAATCCCCTAGTCTACAAAAAAGCTCCCGTTTTAATTGAAGAAGAATAAATTAGTAGAGAGTTTAGAACAAGCAGCCCTCCATGTGAGGCTGCTTGTTTTGCATTTTTTTGGGGTGGTTTATAGGGATTTGGGGAGGTTTGTATAGTACAGAACTTTTTTATGAGCTGTATCATACACATTTCCTAAAGAAATGAATGACGACGAGCAGTAATGCTACGTTCGAAGAAAAAAATAGAAACAAGCTCCGAATTTTGGAGCTTGTCTCTATTTGTAATCTTCTATTCAATTTTAAAAAAGCGCGTACTCACATGACTTTCTTTCATTTCCAAAAAGATAAATGTATCTTCTTTTTCTGGGAAAGCAAGACTCGATAATACTTTCATGCCATCATTAAAAAAGATTTCTACGGATGAGGTATCAACGAAGATATTCATCTTCAGCTCTTTGTTTGGAAGGAGTTTACTTTGACGTGTTGATTTTGTTTCGTTAATTTTTTCAATCCCTACATTCGTGCGGTCTACTTCAACAAGACCTTGTTTTGAGTCAAAATCAACTTTTAAGTAGCGAGTCTGCTCTTTATTTGCCAAAAGATAGAGGGTCCCTTGTTGATTTTCAGGAAGTATAATTTCTAACTCATAAGCATTTTCATCTGGATGGTGTAAAGTTACCATACCATTTATTTTCTCTGTTTTTTCTTCAAGCAATCGTTTAGTTTTGTTCATTTCTTCTACAGGATATTGATATAATTGGTTTCCTTTTACTTTCAATTCCTTCACTAAACTTAAACAATTTGTCCAACCATCTTGGTAAACAGGATACTCATTTTCTGGAAGTCCTAACCAGCTGACGCAAAGCGTTCTTCCGTCTGGTGCATCAATTGCTTGCGAAGCATATACATCGAAACCATCATCTAAATTTCGAAGTTCTGTTGTTCCTTCAAAAGTCAGCGACTGAAAATCAACGAAATCTCCTATTATATAGGCATTTGGATTCAAATTATCATAGTCTAGGATGGTCTTATCCAATCCTTGAGGACAGAATATTAAAATGGGTGTCTTTGACAATCCAACCAAATGTGGACATTCAATCATGTATCCCATTGATTCGTTGATAAATGACAAGGGTCCTAAAAGCGACCAGCACTTCAAATCAGCACTGTGATAGACTAGAATTTTTCCTTGTTCTTGATTTGTTTGAGCGCCAATCACGAGATAATAGCTATTTTCATGTTCAAATACCTGCGGATCACGAAAATGTCCTGTATATCCTTCTGGTATGTGATCAATCAATGGCTTTTCAAGTTTTAAAATCTTATCTTTTTTCATGACAGCACCTAACTGATAAGATGAGCGGTTCCATTCTTCATCGCGTACGTTTCCCGTATAGAAAATGCGCAAATCATCTCCAACTGGAAGAGCTGAACCGGAATAGGCACCGTGGCTGTCATAAACTGTATCTGGTAAAATTGCTGAACCCTGGCTTTCCCAATGGATTAAATCTTTAGATTCTGCTTTATACCACGACTTTAACCCATGAACGGGTCCATATGGGAAAGCTTGATAAAATAAATGCCATTTCCCATCATGATATGAAAATCCATTTGGGTCGTTCAACAAGCCTGTTTCAGGCTGCACGTGAAACGTTTGTCGCCATTTCGAAGCTTGCACGGACGCTCTCAATTGATTCACATATTCTTCAGACCATTGATCATACGGTAGGTATTTTTCTTCCATCGTCCATTCTTTCTGTGGCAACATTGTCTGACTCCTAACTTATTTTTCTAACATGCCATCATTGTATCCAAACATCCATGTCAACCCGAAAGCGACAAAAAAACTAATGACACTGATCAAAATATACATAAAGAATTGATTATTTAAATACAGTAAAAGTCCCGGAATTGCTGTAATAGACATCCCAGTTGCTTGCATGTTAAAAATACTTGCTAAGAATCCACCAACTGCTCCACCGAGTAACCCCATGATAAATGGTTTACCATAACGCAAGTTCACACCAAACATGGCTGGTTCAGTGATTCCTAATAAGGCTGAGAAAGTTGAAGGAAACGCAACTGCCTTGACTTTTGTTTTTTTACTTTTTAGCCCTACTGCAAAGGCTGCACCTGCTTGCGCCACAATTGAGGCAGTGCTTATCATATTTACTGGATTCCAGCCTGTTTCTGCTAATAATTGAATCTCAATTAAATTTAACGCATGGTGCAAGCCGGTGACAACGATAATCTGGTTCAGACCTCCGTAAATCAATCCACCTAAACCAAATGGTAAGTTCAAAATCCATTCTACAGCGTGTAGCAATAACATTTCAGCTTCGTGGAACACTGGGCCAACGAGGAATAATGCTAATAACAACATCGCTAATAAGCTAATAAATGGTGTTAAAATTAAATCTAATGCTGGAGGGACAACTTTCCGAACTTTTTTTTCAATATTGGCACCTAAGAATCCCATAATAAATGCTGGTAAGACTGACCCTTGATAGCCAGCAACTTTAATAAATCCGAAAAATAACAATGGATCTCCTGTTCCTTGAGCGACATCCCAAGAGGTTGGAAGTGAAGGACTAACAAGCATTAATCCGAGTAAAATCCCTAATAGCGGGCTTCCGCCAAAGACTCGGAATGCAGACCAACAAACCAAAACTGGTAAGAAAGCAAAGGCTGTATCTGTTAGAATCTGAGTCACCATAATGAAATTAGACGAAATGCTATCTGGCGTCATCCCAAATAAACCTAACATTTGTGGCTGTGTTAATAATCCCCGTAATCCCATGAACAAACCAGTCGCAACTAAAGCAGGAATGATAGGTACAAACACATCACCAAAGACACGTATCAATCGTTTCAAAGAACTGCCTTCTTTATCAGCAGCTTGTTCTTTTAAGCCTTCTTTTGTGGTTGCAGAAACACCGACTTCTTCCATCGCTTCATATACACGGTTAACAATTCCTGTTCCAAAAATAATTTGGTATTGTCCTGAGGTGAAGAAAAAGCCCTTCGCCTTGTCTATATTCTCCACTTTTTCGTCTTGAATTTTGTCACGGTCTTTCACCACTAAGCGTAAACGAGTTGCGCAGTGTGCCATTGAACTAATATTGTCTTGCCCACCTACTGCGTCAATAACATCTCTTGCTATATTTAAATATTCTTTTTCAGCCATGTTCTGTCTCCTTATCTTTTTTTAGCTTCTTTTTAAGAACTATTTCATATCACAAAACTTCTTCAATCGTTTTACTGATTGTTACACCCTTTACCGCTGCACGGTTAATTGGAAATGATCATCGAGCGCATGTTGTCCAATAAATAAGGTGAATTCTCCTTCTTCTACGATTTCATTGCCTTCGTTATCAATAAAAGAAAATAAGTCATCTGTTAATTCAAAAGCAACCTCACTCGTCTCCCCAGGATTTAAAGATATTTTTTCAAAGGCTCTCAATTCTTTCACTGGCCGTACAACCGAAGCTGCATTATCTTGTACGTATAATTGGACAACTTCTTTAGTTGGGTAGACACCCGTATTCGTGACTTGAATCGTTACATACTGTTTATCATCTTCTTCCTTAGCCTTCATTTCCGTATACGCCACTTGACTATAAGATAGGCCAAAACCAAATGGAAATAGTGGACTGTTGCTTTCATCCAAATAACGAGATGCAAAGCGATGGTAGGGCTCAATGCGCTCATGAGGCCGTCCCGTACTAAGCTCACTATAGTAAATCGGAATTTGACCGACCGCTCTTGGGAAAGTCATCGATAGACGAGCTGAGGGATTCACTTTTCCCGATAGGATTTCCGCCAAGACTTTTCCAGACATCGTCCCAGGGAACCAAGCGTATATAATCGCTTCTACCTCATCAACTACCTTGTCTAAAATTAAAGGCCGACCAGAGAAAACAATTAGAATAATCGGTTTCCCTGTTTTCTTTAATTCCTTCAGTAAAGCGATTTGATGTTCAGGCAGTGATGGGTTTACGCGAGAACCGCCTTCACCGCTTTGATAGGCAGACTCACCTAATGCTAATAACACTATGTCCGAAGCATTTGCTACTTCCAGAGCTTCTGTCAACAATTGTTCTTGGCTTTGAGTCTCTTCCACAAAACGATCCGCATATTTCCCAAACTGATAAAAATCTTTTTCTTGAATCAAAGGGGTACCTAATGCTACATCAATATCCCAACCAAGATTTTCTTCGTCTGAGAATTCTGTCAGTCCATCATATAATGAATAGGCATCTTCTTCGTCACCGGTGATTGCCCAGAAGCCAAGAACCGACTTCTCTTTGCTATAAGGACCAATCAAAGCAATTTTCTTTTTCTTCAATGGTAATTGATCGTCATTTTTCAATAAGACAATCGACTCTCTTGCCAATTCCTCCATCGCTTCTACATGTTCTCTTGGGAAAGAAGAAGTTTCTGCTTCTGCTTCTCGTTTCATACCACGATAAGGATCTTCAAATAATCCTAAATCATTTTTCAATGTCAACACACGGTAAGCTGCTTCATCGACCAATTGTAGAAGCAGAGGATTCTCTTCTGTTAGCGTCTTCAACTCATTCGCATAAATAGCCGTTTTCATATCAATATCTACGGTACTCTGAATTGCTTTCTGAGCTGACTCCTGATTATTTGCTGTGTAGCCATGGTATTTCAATTCTTCTATCGCCGCATAATCTGAAATCAAAACACCTTCAAAACCGTATTCATCTCTTAAAAGTTCTTTGTTTAACCATTCATTTCCGGTACAAGGAATCCCATTTAAGGTATTAAAGGCTGTCATAACAAGCTTTACACCGGCATCCATTGCTGTTTTATAGCTAGGCAGGTAAGTATTTCTCAAAGATGTCATAGATAAGTCGACACTGTTGTATTCTCTTCCTGCTGTCGGGGCACCGTATGCTGCAAAATGCTTCACGCAAGCCGCAATATGATTTTCCCCAATCATTTCCCTGTTTCCTTGTATACCGCGAACCATATGCTCTGCATATTTCTTTGCCAATAAAACATCTTCTCCAGGAGACTCCATCACTCGTCCCCAACGTGCGTCTCTTGCGACATCCACCATTGGAGAAAAAGTAACATGAATGCCCGCATCATAACATTCCTTTGCTATCACTTGTGCACTTTTTTCAATTAAATCAAAGTTCCAACTACATGTTTGTGCTAGCGGAATGGGGAAAATACTTTTATAGCCATAAATAACATCTGCCATGAATAATAACGGAATACGATGTTTGGCTCGTTTTAAGTATTCAGTTTGAAGCTCCACCACATTTTTAGAATCGGTTACATTCAGAACTGACCCTACATTAAACGGTTCAAAATTATCGTGTAATCCTAGTTTCTTTAATGGTCCCGTTTCCATTATTCTTTCGTCAATATTAAAGAAATCTCCTGTTAGCTGAATCATTTGACCTACTTTTTCTTCAAAAGAAAGTGTTGAGAATAATCGGTCTAGTTTTTCTTTGTTCATTTTCGCACCCCTTCTTTCTATAACCACTATAAAGTGTTTTCTTTTTCTAAAACAGTTGCTTTTTTATGGTATTTCGGTCATTTTTTATCTTTTTTATATATTCTCTTGGTGTCATAAGCATGGCTTCTTTAAATGCGGTGCGCAAAGATTTTTCATTAGCAAATCCTGATTTTTGTGCAATGATTTCCAATGTCAATTCAGTATTTTCAATCATATTGATCGCATGTTCCAAACAGAGACTTTTTTTATACTCTGAGAATGTTTGTCCTGTACTTTCTTTTATCATTCGAGAAAGATACGTCGCTGTATATCCCGATAGATGGGCTAATTCTTCTAAAGTGAGTTGGCTTGCATAGTTTTCTTGCATTAAATGAATGATATCTTTGATTTTTTTATTACGATTTTTAGTTCGTTGATCAAGAACTTCATTTGTCGAGAATTCCTTTAGCAGAATATAGATAAATTCATTCAACAGACTTCGTTGATGAAACACGATATATGAATCTTCTTTTTGTGTAGAGGCAAAAATTTGTTGGATTAATTTGATTTCTTGCTGATAAATGTCTTGCTTCTCTTTTTGTTCCCATACATTTATTCGAGCTTCCTTATCTAAAAAAAGTTTCGAATGGAAGTAGAATACGACAAATTCGCCCTGCTCATAACTTTGTGTGGAATGAGGAACCAAGCTGTTAATGACAAAAAACTGTCCTGGCTGTAAAATGATGATCTTCCCTTCCACCCAAATCTTCATTTTTCCGGAAATACAATACAGTACTTCTATCTCTTTGTGAAAGTGCATCGGTATAATTCGATTAATATCCTTGGCTTGAAAACTAAATAAGAAAAACCCCTGATTTTCATCGATGTATATCTTTTCATAATTTTGTGTATCCACAATCTCCATCCTCCGTTTTTTATTGTTATTATGTTCTTGTTTATATTTTGACTTAATTTTTAGATTTACTTAGACCATAATATCCTACTCTACCAAAAAATAGTTCATTCAGAAAATCCCCGTAAAAACTCAGCGATGACTTATAGAATTAAATATACACTGATACAACTGTTTCTAAAGAGATATTTTGCGCAGTCTTGTAACGAATGTTATCATTTCAGTACAAGGGGGAGATGAAGATGATTCGTTTTCAAATATGAAAAGGATAACCTAATGTTATTTACAATTCATTTTATCTGTAACTTACAGTAGGAGGAATTTTAAAATGCGCAAACAATTTATTATTAAAAAGTTAAATGAAAAACAAAAAAAATTACAATTCTCTGGCAATGTCAGAGTCATCCAAAATAGTGACAGTTTCACTTGCAACTTTGGTTATGCTAATTTGCCAGAAAAACTCGAAAATAAAGCACATACTCGTTTTGGGATTGCTTCTGGAAGCAAAATATTTACTGCAATCTCCATTTGCCAATTAGTGGAACAAGACTGATAAAAGTTATTTCACAACGTCAAAAAAAGCATCAAAACCTCTGTTTCAAGATTTTGATGCTTTTAATCACTTATTGACTAATAACCGTTACGTAAGTCTCTTTCATATTCGCTCTCATTTGAACGACTCACTCGACGCTTGCGACCTTTGATTGGCATGATTTGCAGGGCTTTTAATACTTTTTCCCCTTTGCCATTTAAGATTTCTACAAAAGTGGAAACGTCCATTAAATTAATCACACCGATGTCCTCGCCTGTTACGCCTTCGACATTACAGATTGCCCCTACGACATCGCCAGGTCTCATTTTCGTTTTCTTACCTGCATTAATATGGATTTTCATAATGTCTTCTTTAAAATCAAGTCCAATTTCTTTACGAATCATTGGATTTTTCTTTTGTTTTTGATCAAAATCTAAACGATATTTATCAACGGTTGCACGACTTGGACGAGGAATTTCCTCAAGAGCATGCTCTTGGGCTTCTAAAATCGCCGCAAAAGAACCTCGGTCACGAGGAATAACTAACGACAATGCTTTCCCTTTATTTTCAAAACGTGCCGTCCGGCCAATACGATGAACATAGGTTTCTGGTTTGTCCGGTATATCATAGTTGACGACTAAAGCGATATCTGAAACATCAATCCCTCTTGCTGCTACATCCGTTGCGACTAAATGTCGGAAATAACCACGTTTGAAATCGTTGATTACTTGGGTACGGTCTCTTTGTTCCATGCCACCATGTAACATATCCACTTTAATATCGGCTCTATCTAATTCCTTCATTAGGCGGTCAACCATGATTTTCGTATTACAAAAGAGAATACTACTATCTGGATTATCGACGATTAATAGATCTTTTAATGTTGCTAATTTATCGTCCTCTTCTACACGAATGTATTGTTGACGAATGCGTTTCTTCGATTGTGCTGTATCGGCAATTTCAACATATCTCGGATTTTTTAAGAAGCTTTCCGTTAATTTTTTAACAGCAGCCGGCATGGTTGCCGAGAATAAGGCCGTTGTGCGATCGAGTGGCAACTCATGTAAAATATCTTCCACTTGATCAATAAAGCCCATCGCAAACATTTCATCCGCTTCATCAATGATTAAGGTTTTAATCTTACTTAAATCAATCGTTCCTCTTTCGATATGGTCAAATAAACGACCAGGTGTTGCTACCACAATATGTGTCCGTTGCTTTAAGTTTTTGACTTGTGATTGATAAGAACTTTTACCAAATAAGGCTTCGACTTTCAAACGTTTGTAACGACCGATATTAAAAATCTCTTCTTTAATTTGCATCGCTAATTCACGTGTCGGCGTTAAAATCAAGGTCTGAGGTGCTCGTTCTTCCCAATTGACTAATTGACAGAGTGGAATTCCAAATGCAGCAGTTTTCCCACTCCCGGTCTGAGATTTGACAATCACATCTTTTTTATTTAATAAGAGAGGTAAAACCTCTTTTTGAACAGCAGTCGGCTCGGTATACTTTAAAACAGTTAGTGACTTGATAATCGATTCATCCAACAGGTATTCTGAAAATCTATTTTGACTCATTTAATTTAACATCCTTCTATTTAAACAAGTTCAACATAGATTTCCTTCGACTTGCTTAATATTATTATTATTTTTTTCGCTTCAATAGTTTAACACGCTTTCCTTGATAATACACGAAAAGTGTGGTTTTTTCTGTGAAGCTCTCATCTGATTTTTTTATTCTTTTCTTTTTACTAATTTAAACGTCATTTTTTTACTTTTCTTCATTAACAATAAAATCGGACATTGAAACAGCAGCTAAAAAAATACAATCCCTTGGCGCTAAAAACGTGTTCATCAAAGGAGGACATCGCCTAGACGTCGCCGATGCCACAGCCTTTTTACTCCTTGAAGATGGCTCTTTCGAATGGTTAAGTAAACCAAGAATCGACCCACAAAAAATCGCAGGACTGGCTGTTATATCAGCCATTACCCAAGCCCAGGAACTAGAAAACGCCGTACGTTTGTTACAAAAACCCTTTTATTTACCTCCTAATTAGCACTCGTTAAAAGACCGGTTCTATAATATATGGTGTTGGTGAATCGAAATGTGATATGCTCCCCCTAAAGTAGACACTTAAAAAAGTAAAACTACTTAAGGGGGAGCATATCAATGGCCATTCTGTTTTTTCGCTTATTAAATCTATTCTATTTTTTTATAAGGGATATTTAGTCACTTAACACTACTCTCCGTTAATTATCTCAAACCCATACTGCTCAATATGTTCTTTCAATATATCAATATAATCCTTTGCCAATGGGCTTAATTCCATTTTATTGCGCTTCAACCAACCGAGTGTCATCGAATCATCAACTTCTAATGGAATAGCTACAATTTTATCATCGTTTAATTCGCTCGAAATAATTCCTGAGCTAATGGTATAACCATTTAGACCAACCATCAAATTAAAAATGGTCGCGCGGTCACTCACCTTTATCGATTTTTTATGGTTAATGGTACTTAGTATTTCTTCTGCAAAGTAAAAGGAATTACGTTCGCCCTGTTCGTAGGATAAGTAAGGGTACTCCTCTAAGTCTTCAAGGGTGACACTTTCACGACCGATTAAGGGATTTTGCGATCCTACAAACACATGAGGCTGAGCAACAAATAGCGGTGTAAAAATAAGATCATTGTCTTTAAATAATTTTTCAAGGACTTGTCTGTTAAAGGCATTTAAATAAAGGATACCAATCTCACTCTTAAAGCTAGCTAGGTCTTTCAAAATATTTTCGGTCTCGGTTTCTCTCAAGGTAAACTGGTATTCTTCGGAATCAACGCTACGAATTAATTCAACAAAGGCATGAACGACGAATGCATAGTGTTGGGCAGAAATAGACAGGGCTTGTTTACGGACAGCATTTTTTTGATAGCGCTCTTCAAGCAGGTGAACATTATCTAGAATTTGCCGGGCGTAAATTAAAAATTCTCGACCATCTTCGGTAAGTGAGACACCTAGTTTACTGCGCAGTAAAATCTGAACGCCCACTTCCTTCTCCAATTCTTTAATGGCATTGGACAAGCTGGGCTGTGTCAAATAAAGGTTTTTTGCTGCTTCATTAATCGATCCCGTTTTAACAATTGCTTCTAAATATTCTAATTGCTCAATCCTCATGTAACTCCTCCTTATTACTTTTATTATTATAATAACTCTTCTTATAGTTTTAAGCTATCACTAACCATTGTTATTGTCAGTTATCTCAATTTTTGAGATAGTGTTATCTTTTTTCTAACAACCGAGGAGGTAATACAATGACACAAACAACCATTATTGGCTTCCCACGACTGGGTGCCCAGCGCGAATTGAAATTCGCAACTGAGAAATATTTCCGCAATAAAATAAGTGAGACTGAACTATTTCAAATCGGTCAAACGATTCGTCAAGACCATTGGCAGTTAGTCAAGGATGCCGGAATCGATTTGATTCCGAGTAATGATTTCTCTTTCTATGATCAAGTCTTAGATACTGCTTTTCTGTTTAATATTATTCCCGATCAAGTTAAAAATAGTTCTCTGTCTGATTTGGAAAAATACTTTGCTCTTGCGAGGGGCTATCAAGGCGATAAGGGCGATATTAAGGCGCTCCCTATGAAGAAATGGTTCCATACAAACTATCACTACTTAGTTCCAAAATTCGAGGAAGAAACAGTCATCCAACTTTCTACTACTAAAATTTTCGATGAGTTTTTAGAAGCGCAAGCTTTAGGTATTCAAACTCGTCCAGTCTTAATCGGACCCTTTACCTTGCTTCAATTAAGTGACTACGGCGGTCAAGCTCGTGCGGATGATTTTGTTGCTGACTTAGTGACTGCTTATCAAGCTGTCTTTCGTCAGTTAAAGGATATTGGTGCTGATTGGATTCAACTGGATGAGCCCGCCTTGGTTAAGGATATTAATCCTGAGGAGAAGGACTTGTTTGCACGTCTTTATCAACAACTGTTAGCTGATAAAGCTGATATAAAGGTGTTATTGCAGACTTATTTCGGAGATGTTCGTGATGTTTACGATGTAATTGTTCAACTACCACTTGAGGCGGTTGGCTTAGATTTTGTTGAAGGTGTGAAAAATGTTGATCTTGTGGCAAGTGGTTTTCCAGATGATAAAATCCTCCATGCAGGTGTGGTTAACGGTAAAAACATTTGGCGCAATCATTATGAGCAGACATTAGACAAGTTAAAACAACTCAATGTTAAGTCGTTTGTCTTGTCCACTTCCTCTTCATTGCTGCATGTTCCTATTAGCTTAGAGAATGAAGAGTTTCCTGAAAAAATTAAGAATCATTTTGCGTTTGCTAAAGAAAAACTAGCAGAGCTTGTTGAATTAAAGGAAATAGTGGATCATAATCGCACTGATTTATTAGATCAAAACACACAGTTATTTGCGGTCGAACGCTTTAGCCCTAATCGTAAACTTGCAGAAACAATTGGTAAACTTTCTGAGTCTGACTTTACACGACAGCCTACTTTTTACGAGCGCCTAGATTTGCAGAGTCAACTATACGGATTGCCACTTCTTCCAACAACCACAATCGGTTCTTTCCCTCAGACCAAGGAAGTGAAGCAAGTTCGGGCTCGCTTTAAGTCTGGCGAATTAACAGAAGTCGATTACGATAATTATCTTGCCGAGCGAACAAATGACTGGTTAAAGTGGCAAGAAGCTATTGGTTTAGATGTTTTGGTGCATGGTGAATTTGAGCGAAATGATATGGTGGAGTATTTTGGGCAAAATTTAGAGGGTTATTTATTTAGTAAGAATGGCTGGGTACAGTCTTATGGAACAAGGGGCGTTAAACCGCCTATTATTTGGGGCGATATTAGCCGATCAGCTCCTATTACGGTCAAATGGTCAAGCTATGCGCAATCGCAGACGACAAAACTAGTTAAAGGAATGTTAACCGGACCAGTAACTATTTTAAATTGGTCATTTCCGAGAGAAGACATTAGTATTCGTGAATCAACCTTGCAAATTGCCTTAGCCATTCAAGAAGAGGTCTTAGACTTGGAAGCAAGCGGTATTCGAATCATTCAGATCGACGAAGCTGCACTAAGGGAAAAACTTCCTTTACGAAAAAGTGACTGGTATTCTAACTATTTAGATTGGGCAATTCCTGCCTTCCGCCTTGTTCACAGTAAGGTGCAGCCCGAGACGCAAATCCACACTCATATGTGCTATAGCGAATTTAGTGATATTATTTCGTCTATCGAACAAATGGATGCCGATGTTATTTCTTTCGAATCATCACGGTCTAATTTGAGTCTTCTAGACGACCTACAAGCCCAGAAATTTAAAACACAAGTTGGGCCTGGTGTTTATGATATCCACTCTCCGCGCATCCCTTCTATTAAAGAAATAACTGAAACAATTCATGCTATTTTAGCTAAAGTACCGAAAGAAAAAGTATGGATAAATCCTGACTGTGGTTTAAAAACACGTGGTGAATTTGAAACTAAGGCCAGTTTAGAAAATATGATTGCAGCGGTTAAGCTTGTTCGAGAGGAGTTGTCATGAGTGTCAACTTCTCAATCAAACGTTTCTCTATCATTTGAAGTCTTTCCACCCAACAGCCATGTTGCGACAAAAAAATTATTCGGAACGCTTCAGGAATTGCAAGATTTACAACCTCATTTTATTAGTGTGACCTGCAGCAACCGTGAGTCTCGAATCGAAGAAACGACCGTTCGAATTGCAGACTATCTCCAAAACGACTTGCGAATTCCGTCAATCGCACATTTGCCTGCTAGCTATTTATCAAAGGAGCAAGTGACAGCTATTATTAGCAAAATCGAAAAAGCAGGTATTAAACGTGTGCTCGCACTAAGGGGCGATTATTTAGATGGCGTCGAAGCTAAAACTGATTTTGTCTATGCCAATGACTTGGTTCACTATATTAAAACACTCGCACCTAACCTTGAAATTTTTGGTGCCTGCTACCCTGAAGTACACCCCGATTCAGAAAATCGTGTCACTGATATTAAGCACCTTAAGAAAAAAGTTGATGCTGGTTGCAATCAATTAATTAGTCAGCTGTTCTTTGACAATAATATGTTTTATCAATTTAAAGAAGGGTGTGAGTTGGCTGAGATTAACGTCCCCATTTTAGCCGGCATCATGCCTATCGTCAATCGCCAACAAGCTTTGCGTTTAATTAAAGTGAGCGACTCCCATTTGCCTAAAAAGTTTTTGGCAATTCTTGAAAAATACGAGCATAATCCCATTGCCTTACGCGATGCAGGTCTTGCTTATGCGATTGATCAAATTGTTGACCTAGTGACACAGGGAGTCGCTGGTATCCATCTTTATACTATGAATCAAGCAGAAACAGCTCGCCATATTCATGGCGCTACAGAATCTTTATTTTTAAACAACTAAATAAGAAAAGCGGACAAGTCCGCCTTGGCCTATAAGAAAATCCTCCCAGTTTGGTAAGAACCAACTGGGAGGATTTTGTGCTACGAGGAAGTTCAGGTTTTATTTTGTTGCTGAAGTTCCTTCATTAGCGATAATCTTGTAGTTTTTCTATAAACTGTTCTAACTTCCCAACGCTAACACCGTCGTAGTCGCCTTCTTCGCTATAGCGATAGGAAACGGTCGTGCTGGCAGTCGTTGGATCGGTAAACCACCCCTTAAACGTAGAATGAACATCGCTGATGCCAGTTTTTTCGATAATCTCCACAACATTGGCGGCAGTGACACCAGCTCCAACGCAAAATGCGATTTGGTCACTGTAGTGCTTTTGTAAGTCGGCCAAAAGAGAAATCCCTTGATCAGCACTAGCTGCTTGGCCGTTTGTTAAAATGCGGTCGATGCCACAGTCGATCAAGTCTCTGACAGCTTGATGCGGATCCGCCGATCGGTCAAAGGCCCGATGGAAAATGGCCTCTACTCGATTGCGATGACATAAATCAACAAAACGCTTGGTTGTCGCTTTATCAACCGTCAGATCTTCGTTTAGGAAGCCAAAAACAAGGCCGCTTGCGCCGTGATCAATCATGAGCTCGGCATCGGTATACATGGTCTCTTTATCATAATCGCTATAGTGAAAGCCGCCCGCCCGTGGACGCACCATGGTGATAATAGGAATGGTGGTATGTTTTTTGGCCGCGATTAAACTGCCTAAAGATGGCGTCAAACCTCCCAGATGTAAGGCTTGATTTAGTTCGATGCGATCGGCACCCGCTCGTTCTGCCTTGATGCAGTCTTCTAAGCTCGCTGCACAGACTTCTACTTTTATCATTTGTTGTCCTCTCTTTCTAATCTTCGATATAAAAATAAAGGGATTCAATCAGATAGGTCTGGTCATATTTAATGGCTAATTTATGCAGTTGACGCTTAACAGTCGCCAGTTTAGCTTTTCCGGATTGGTAGTTGGTGCAATTTCTTATAAAGGTTGCTTGCTCACTTTTGGTAGCTTTGCCTTTAAAGTAGCCCCAAATATGGTGAGCGGTATTAATAGCAGCTCCAGAATCTGTTTCTTTTTCAAGTGCTGCTTCAATCATACGATAAAATTCAAGAACAGGATAGGCTGTTTTGTCTTTTAAGAGTTGACGAATAACTTGGTAGTCTCGGGGGGATTTTTCAAGCATAAAATACTTGTATCTGCCCCACTCTTTTTCTAAGAGGGAAATGGCTGGTTGATCGGTTGTTGCATTCTGGCATTTCAGGGATGATAAGTTTTTATCTTTAACCTCTAGCATGATATCAATGGTTTTGTCTTCCAATTTGTTATAGAATTCAAGAAAGTCTTCTATATAAATAGTATCTGTATGAGCACCCAAACGTTTGCCCGATGCTTGTTGAGAATAGTGAATTTTTTGGTTGCCATCTTCTGGCTTCCAGGTTTTTCGCGCTTCACTAATCCAATAGCCATCATCTTTGGTTGAATCAGCTGGATTAATGGCGTTATGTAAATTATCATAAACAACTGGTATGCCAATGCGATGAGCTAATCCTAAAACATCTTCGACATTAAAAAGGCGATCGTCATTTTCAATAATCAATCTATTTTTGACTGCTTGCGGAATGCCTTTAACGTTTTCTTCAAAGCGCTCTAAGGCTGTTACTTTGTCGCCGTATACACCACCAACATGCAAAATCAATTTATGGCTGTAGTCCACACCTAGTAAAGTTAGTATTTTTTCTTGATAAACCAAGTCATCCACAGCTCGGCTCACAACACCTTCATCTGGTGAGTTTAAAACGGTATATTGACCGGGATGGAAAGAAACGCGCATACCACTCTGTTTGATTTTTTGTCCGATTGTTATAAAGCGGTCGTGAAAGATCTGCTCCCAATCTAGTTGATTGACTGGACTTGATCCAAATGGAATCAGGCCTGAACTAATACGGTAAAGTTTAATCTTATTTTTGATATTATAATCAATCATGTTTTCAAATGATTGGAGGTTATAGTCAATTACTTCCATTAATCGTTCTGTTGTGGCATTTTTCTGAATGACACTACGAATCGTGGTGTCTGGTCTGCCAACTTGTAAACAAGCGTAACCGATACTCATGGTCGTCATCCTTTCTCATATATAAGAAAAGCGGACAAGTCCGCCTTGGGAGCTAGACATTGATGGCTGAACTTATAATCCCCTAGTATAGAACAAATGTCCTGCATCGCTCTATTCGCATGCAGGACATTTTTAGTTATATTAATCACGTTGTGTTAGGACGCCGTCTTTCATGACATAGACTTTGTCACAGTAATCAATCAAGCGCTCATCATGAGTAACCATAATCGTCGCTTTGTTTTTACTTTTTGTTTCTCTTGCTAAAATTTCCACAACTTCAAAGGCTTTTTCTGTATCTAAGCTAGCAGTTGGTTCGTCAGCAAGAATAACGGAAGGATCATGATAAAGTGCTCGTGCAATAGCAACACGTTGGCGTTCCCCACCAGACAAGTCACTTGGGTATTTGTTTCTTAGTTTGGTGATACCCAATTCTTCGAATAGCTTTTCCGCTTTGTCTTTTTCATATTTGGTTTTTTCGACTTTGTTAACGAGACGCATTTGGTTTTCAACGGTTAGGAAAGGCACCAAGTTTGACGCTTGTAGGATAAAACCAATTTCTTCAAAACGCATTTTACTACGTTCTTTAATGCCGACTTCGCTAAATTTTTGTTCGCGGATCAATACTTTTCCGTCTGTTGGTGTTTGTAGACCACCAATAATAGTTAGGAAAGTACTTTTTCCTGATCCACTTGGTCCAATAATCGCCACAAATTCACCGGATTTTACGGAGAAGTTCGTTTCTTTTAAAGCAAGTACTTCTTTATTACCATCATTAAATTTTTTCGTTACGCCTTGTAGTTCGATTAATTTCATTTTAATGTCCTCCTATCCGATTGCTTCCAATGGATCAATTTTCACAACTGTTCTTACTGAGAATAGTGCACCCATAATAGCGAAAAAGATCAGCATAGCTGTAATCGCTGCTAGGAATACGACATTCGTGCGGTAAGGAACGGATGCTGGCAATACAAGAGATGTTCCCACAGTCAATAATAGACCGGTTCCCACTCCGATTGCTGATAGAAGGAATGTTTGAGCAACAACAGATTTAGAAATGTAGAAGTTCGAAATCCCTTGTGCTTTCATCACACCAAACAAACTTGCTTTTTGAAGCGTTAAAACGTAAATAAAAATACCAATAACAACTGCTGCAATCACAATCAAGAACCCAATCATCAAGCCAAATGTTAGAACTTGCGCTGTATAACCTGGGATTTCATTGATGTAATCTTTGATAGAATAAACGCGTAAATTATCGTTATTTAGTTTAATATCGCTAAGGTCTTCTGTGTCACTTTTTGCGATGATAGCAGACACACGGCCTGTTTCAGATTCATCGATTTGTTCAAAACGAACTTCTTGGTAAGTGCCAACTGTTGTGTAAAGAACCGGCGCTACGTTGAATTTCGCATCTTCCGTAAAGCCAACGACTTCAATCGTTAACTCTGTCCCTGCTAATTCAAGGGTGTCACCAATTTCCACACCGTATTGCTCTTGCATACTGATGTCAGCTACCACTTGGTTGTCTTTCGTAAAAGTTTCGCCATCAATCACTTCTGGCATAATAAACTCATCAGAATTAATTCCAAAAAATGTTACAGTAATTTTTTCGTCATCAGACGTTGATCCTTCTTGACGAACAACGTTAGGTGTTTGACCTAAAATCGCAATTTCAGGTGCTTCCACATCATCCACAACGCTACGTGCCATCATTGACATGTTGATGTTCGAGTTAGATTCATCCGTTAAAATAATGGCATCTGCTCCCCATTTATCCACACTTGTGCGGTTTTCCTGTGCAAGGCCGTAAGCCAGTCCCACTAAGAAATACACCAAGTAAGATACAAGCACCATCACGCCAATAATTAATGCAAATCTGGTTTTTGAGTGTTTAATTTCATTCCATGCTAAGAACATTTTTCTATCTCCTATATTCAATTTTTATTTTTTATCTGTATATCATTCAGAAACATTACAACATGTTCCCTTTCCCCTCTCATTATATACAAGAAAAATCGAACGATAGTAGCTAGCTAAAATCATCAGCTAGCTGCTTCATTTTTCCCGGCCCATTTTGATACTTTATCCCTTTGTTGAGATAAGTTCAAACAATTGACACCATTATAATCTATTTTTTTCAAAAAACTAAATAAACAGCTCGTTTTTTTTTTAATAGTGCAGCAAAAGGCTCTGTGGGGTGGCTTTTTGCTGCACTGTTAACTATTTAGCTTGATTTGAGTGAATAGAAATGCTTTTTGGCGGTTCTATTCACTCATTTTGCTGGTTTGAGTGAATATAAATACATTTTGGACGTTCTATTCACTCATTTTGCTAGTTTGAGGAAGTTCAGAATGTTTTTATGTGCTGAAGTTCCTTGATTCGCCAGTAATCGCTGTGGCACCGTCTGATGCTAAGAATAGTGCAGTTGCTTCAATTTCAGATGGCTCAAGTAAACGACTTAACATTCCTTTTGAAATAATTTAAAAAAGTAACCCATATCGCTGATCACTCTGCCGACAATCCTGTCGATACAGCTATAAGAAAAGCGGACAAGTCCGCATTGGCCTATGAAAAAATAGGAAATTTGACCCTGAATTGTCAGGAGACTTCACGCTTCAGCGGGTTAGTCGAATGATATGCGTTAGCGAGCAGCGAAGCGCGCAATGGGGCAAATTTATCTTTTTTTCAGTAGGCCAGGACTTGGGAGCTAGACATTGATGGCTGAACTTATAATCCCCTAGTCTATAAAAAATGAGCTGTATCTTACATTTGGACACAAAAAAGCCGCTCTCACGAGCGGCTTTTTCTTATTTGATTAATTCTTCAATAGCAACGTATTCTTTTTCCAACGATTCTGCGACATCTTTATTGGTTATTTTACCTTGGAAGACGTTGTATCCAGTTAAAATAGTTGAATCAGCTTTAGCAGCTTCAACATGACCTTGGTTAGCAATTTTAACAGCATATGGCAAGGTAACGTTAGTCAAAGCAATGGTTGATGTGCGTGATACTGCACCTGGCATATTCGGAACAGCATAGTGTAAGACACCATGTTTCACGTAAATCGGATCATCATGAGATGTCACGTGATCTTCCGTAGCGAAAATACCACCTTGGTCAACTGCAATATCGACAATGACAGATCCGGGTTGCATGTCAGCTACCATTTCTTCTGAAACTAATGTTGGTGCTTTACGTCCTGGGATTAAAACAGCCCCCACAACAATATCGGCATCTTTAATGGCATTGGCGATGTTTACTTCGTTAGACATTAAGGTTACGACTTCACTTCCGTATAGGTCTTCGATTTCACTCAAGACTTCTGGTTTCACATCTAAAACGGTACAATGAGCGCCCATACCTAACGCGATTTGCAAGGCGTTACGTCCAGATACACCACCACCGATGATGACAACTTTTCCGTTTCTAACACCTGGTACGCCTCCAATAAGCACACCTTTACCGCCGTATTGGCTTTCTAAGAATTGTGCCCCGATTTGTACTGATAAACGACCAGCAATCACACTCATTGGGTTTAATAGTGGCAGGTCGCCAGCTTCTCCAATCATCGTTTCATAACCAATTGCGACAACCCCTGCTTCTTCTAGAGCCGTTGCTAAAGCAGGCTCATTCGCTAAGTGCAAGTAAGTGAAAAGAATTAAGTCTTTTCTAAAATATTTATATTCTGATTCTAAAGGTTCTTTTACTTTAATGATCATCTCTGCAGACCAAACTTTTTCTGCAGTTTCTTCAATGGTCGCACCAGCTTCGCGATATTGCTCATCAGTGAATCCGGAACCAACGCCTCCGTTAGTTTCCACCATAACTGTGTGGCCGTTTTGAACGAGCAATTCGACCCCAAGTGGTGTAATTCCTACACGATTCTCGTTGTTCTTAACTTCTTTCGGTATTCCGATTAGCATAAACTATATTCCTCCAATTTTTTGTTTTCAACTATCTACATACGCTTCTATTTAATGACATTGTGAAATTTCAACCAAAATATTTGTTCGCTTTATTTTGATACAAAAGATAGCTGAATGTGTCATTTCTCTCTAATACCTTAACACTTTTCTACACTTCATTCAAAACATCCGCATTAATTAATGGATGAAAAGATGATTAGAAAACGATTACTTTGTTATTATATCACGAAGTTAAAAAAATGAAACTTTTTTATAATTTTTGATTATTAGACAAAAAAATAGCCTTTTTTTGCTGCAATCGATAAGTGATTTCAGGGATATTTTTAATAGCAAAATCAGCAATTTGCTGGGCAGATACTGTTTGACCATCTTGATCGACAACTTGGACGCCGCCTTTTATTGGTTTCGTCCGCCAATGGGTAGCAAATTGAAATTCTTCTTTTTCAGCCCAAATATATGGCGTCGGCATAAATCCACTGGCAAAGATGATATAGAAGCCTTCTGCGGAATAAGGGTTTGGAATATGGGATTCAATCGCATTGACTAAATGGGTTACTTTTTTAATCAGTTGTTCGGTACGGTTGGCGACGTCATCGTTTTGGCTCATATCAGCAACAAGGCCTTCCCTTTTCAGTTGGCGGTAGCGCTGAATTGCATAGTGGGTAATTTGGACGCTCTCATTGATGATGGGCGGTGTCGCCAAATGAGCGGCTTCTGAATAGCTGACCACATGAAGTAGCGGTGGGCTTTGTTCATTGCTTGGCTCAATGTCATCAATAAGGGCAGACACTGCAGCGAGTTGAGCACGCGCTTGGTCTAGGTCAGGTGAAAAATAATCCAGTCCTGCTCGAGGTTGTAAGATGACTTTAAAATGGTCGTCTTCGAGCGGTTTGATTAAAGCTAGCATAGCTCTGGCTTTTGCTAAGTCTTGAATCCCCCAAGTGTAGCGGGGAGTATTTAACATGACTTGCAGGATAAAGGTTTTGATGCCCATTTTTTTTGCTAGTTTAGCAGCTAGATAAGCAGACAGGACATAGGTGGTATCATCCGCCCCTCTAAAGGCAAAATGGTGAGGCGTATTGGGTTCAAAGGGCTTGTCCGTTTTAGCGATATAGGCCATTGTTTCGATATGGTTCTTTAAATTTTGATAGACATCATTAGGACCCCTGCCGTCCATCTTATTAAACCACCATAATGACAGGGCGTGCCAAGCGATATTGAGGTGGTCTTCATATACTTGAGCCATTTCAACCGTTCGCTTTGTACCGGAATAGGTGCGCACTAACATGGGGCTAGCAGTTTCTCGAATCTGTTCGAATTCTTCTTTACTATTAACTGGTACGCCGCCCCCATTAGGTTGGTCGCCCCACTCTTCACCAAAATTGGACTGAGATAATTGGGAACTTCCAATAGATAAAATGTCTAAATAGCGAGTATCGGACAGGTGTTGGCACCAATTGAGGAAGTCTTTGACATTTTCCTGGCGGCTTAAGTTGGAGGAATAAGGACCAACATGGGCGCGCATCAATGGCGGAAAGTTGTCAGTTAAGGTTGCTTCTAAGCGTTTTACAAGGGTGTCCTTTGTTGTTCCAAAATCGGTATACGTTTTTCGTTTAATAGGCTTAAAGTCTAAGTAGGCTTTTTCGCGGATTATAGATTGGCCAAATGTTAATAACTGCTCATCGTACTTGCTGCCTTCTTTCATGTCAGCTGGAATTCTATCTTTAGGTACACCGTATTTTTCTAACGTTTCTTGGGGTGTTTCACTCCCTTGAAAGGTCAGGACATAGCCATTTGATACTTTCTCCACCAGTCGGCAAGCACCAGGTAACCCTCCAAAAGAAACGCCATTAATAGGTCCGCCTTGTTGGGATAACATATTGTGGGACCGCAAACTGTAGAGCACATGACCTACCATGTCAGCCGCTTCTTGCTCGTCCAAGCGGTAACTCAATCCAATATAGCTAATCTGGTTTTCTTTTAGCCAACGGATTAATTTTTCTTGGTTAGTGGCATAACGGATGTCGTTAATGATGCGAGACAGTTCTGTGTCACCGGTTAAAACTTCGTAGCCACAATCTCTTAATAGCTCGGCCGCTGCATTGACGCCTAGTGTGTGAGCATCCAGTGCCGGTTTCAAAAGGGCAAATTTTTCTTGGTCTTTAATGGTCATTTGGCACCCTCCTCATTTAAGATATGGTGAAGGGACAGTTGGTTGTTATCAATAACATCCCTTAAATTACGGCCTTCTTTGCGAAAATCAATATCTAGTAAGGCAGAAGCTAGGTCAATAATTAAGCCAATGTGTGTCATCGCCAATCCCAATTCCTTGCCCACTGCTTCTAGTGGCACTAAACCCGTTGGAATATCTTCCGTCACATAGCGATGGTGTAAATTTTTTGGACCGAGAATAGTTTGGTAGGCATCATTATTTTGAATGACATCATAAAAGCAATCCCCTTCAATCGCATAGGTCCGCTTCATCCATTCCATAGCTGATTCAATCGGATGGCCAAGTAAGCGCGCAACATCTTGCCTTTCCTTGTCCATCTTCTCGATAAATTTTGCAATGGTCGGGCTAATGCCTTCTCGGTAATAGCAAAAGTCGTGTTGATCACTTTCTACCCAGCCCGTATTTAGTAAAATGGGTGCGCAATGCATAATCATTCCCACGTTACCGATAGATGTTTCAATGATGGATTGGGCTGGTACAAACTTATCGCGCAAACACCTCGGTAAAGCCTGAACCAATTCCTGATTGCCGGCACCTTCTATGGTCGAAATCAAGACGTCTTGCTTTAAGGCATAAATCTCGACATCGGTATCAGACGTTTTGCGGCAAGTATAAAGAATGGTTTGGGTTTCGGCGATCAGTGGACTAATGGTTGAATTGTTTTGTTTAAGTTCATGGTGAAATTCAAGGGCACCAAATGTTCGGCCTGGATTTAAGATAATGGTCGTATTTATTTTTAAGGTGTGGGCAAATTGCTTGGCTAGTGTTGCGTGTGAAAAAGCCGGTGTTGTCACAAAGACCATTTCCGGATTTTCGAGTACTACCGCCAAGTCATCTGTCACGCAGTGAATTTTGGCATTTCCGTTGATTATCCCTGAACAATGGATGATTGGATTTTCAATCAGTGCCTCAATGTGGTCACGAGTCCGATTCCACAAGGTGACATCATTGCCTTCTAGAGTTAAGTGGGCAGCCATGGCTAAACCAGAATTACCTGCACCAATAATAGTTACCTTCATGACATTACCTCCTTTTTTTGATAACGCTTACATTCGTTAACTTATTTATAGCATACACGACTTCCTTCTGTCTAGTTGGTGTGATTAGTGAACCATTTTTTCTGCACCTATGCGATACAGCCGGCGAAAAAGAGCTGTTAGGAATAGCATTTGCTTCCTAACAGCTCTACTGTAATGATTTAACGCTCGACTTCTAAGACATCGCCTGTTTCGGCATGAATAGTAACATCGCGGTCGTCACTACCTTTAAATTCAACTTCATATTCGGCTTGCATACGATCATCATCGAAGCTTAAATTCCAACCTTCTAAGGTCGCATCTGCTTCAACTTCTTGCCTAGCAATCGAAACTGCTTCGTCTGGCGTGATTAAACCATCCAATGTTAAAACATCGCGGTCGTCATCATCTAAACGATCATCTTCCACTTTTTCAACGTTTGACGTTGTGGCATTAATCTCGACTTCGTATTCACGGTCCTCAAAAATACCCGTGATTTGGTAAGTCCATTCTCCCCAGTCCTCATCAAAATCAACTTCCTTGATTTGAGCATCTGGGTATTCTTGCCAAAACACATCCAAAGCTTGGTCCATGCTAATCACATCAGCCATCGCCTGATCTGTTGTTGAACTCTCCACAACACTTGAATTATTTTCAGTCGCTGGATCACTTACCGGTGTTTCACCCGGAGATGGTTCATTGCTACAAGCAGCGAGTGCTAAGGCTGAAAATGCAGTAAACGTTACTGTTCTCCATACTTTCATCTTATCTACCATCCTTTCTTAACTTAATGGTAACCAAAATGACGCCTCAACTCAACTAATACCCCTCCGATAATCAGCCAGCAACTGATCGAAAAAGTAAACCGTTTGGGCGGCCTGATGGGTGTCTGCTGGACAATCTCCACCGCTTAATAAGTGGTCAACGATCATCTGAATATAGGGCAATCCCACATGATCGGGCGCTTCAAACTGATAATTTTCATCATTAACTCTTAAGTCATTAACCCCTGTTCCAGAAAAACCCATGGTCCCTTTTGTGCCTTGAATATCGACTTGATCGACATACTCGCTGGCTGCATAAGACCAAGTCGCCGTCCCAAAGACCTGAGACTTAAATTTAAAGCTAACGACAATGGTATCTTCTACTTCATAAGCATCAGCCCGGTTTGCGGCAAACCCATTAACGGCTTCGATATCCCCAAACAACCACATTAAATAGTCGATGACATGAATTTGACTGTCCAAGGCTTTACCGCCACCAGCTTCTTTCTTGTAGCGCCAAGGTAAGTCATTCGCTGTTTTGAGTTCTGGATCTAATGGAGAATAATGGCGAATGGTCACTGTCAAAACCTCACCAATAGCACCGTCTTCTAAAAGCTGTTTAATCGTTTGAAACTTCTCCAAGCCACGACGGTAGAAATTGACATAGAGGGGTAACTCGACTTGTTTAGCTTTTTTAATAATGTTTTGACACGCTACAAAATCACTGGCCATGGGTTTCTCGATAAGCGGAATTTTGCCAGCTTCTAGTACCTTCATGGCATAATCAAAATGGCTATCAGGTGGTGTGGCAATATAAACAGCTTGAACACTTGAATCATCCAGTAACTGTTCGATGGTATCATAGACGATGCCGTGCTGGTGCCGTCTAACCCAATCTTCTGCTCGTTCTTTGGTTCGGCTGTAAACCCCTACTAGCCGTGACCCTTGCGCCGAGTATAAAGCTGGTCCAGTCTTTTTCTCGGTGACATCGCCACAACCGATCATGGCCCACTTGATTTCTTTCATGGTGTCGCCCTCCTTTTTTTCTATTATATCATTTTCTTTGTGGGTGTAAGCTAGGTGAAAATTTGGTATACTTTGGAAAAGGATAGTAGAAAGAAGGTTCAACATGGCACAAGCATTGATTGTCTTTGCGAGTTTAACAGGAAATACGGAAGAGATTGCCGATATTACATCGGAATTATTTGAAGAAGCGGGTGTGGATGTGGACGTGGTTGAGTGCGTTCAAGCTGATCCAGCTGATTTTGAAGATTATGACTACTGCGTTGTCGCAAGCTACACGTATGGTGTGGACGGCGATTTACCGGATGAAATTGTTGATTTTTATGAGGAATTAGAAGAATTTGATTTAACTGGAAAAATTTACGGCGTTGTTGGCTCTGGTGATACATTCTACGAGCAATTTTGTACGGCGGTTGATGATTTTGAGCAACAGTTTGAAAAAACTGGTGCTACAAAAGGTGCAGCTGGTGTGAAAGTGGACTTGAACGCTGAAGAAGAAGATGTGGAAAACTTGAAAGCTTTTGTTAAAGCTATGGTTGAAACTTACGAATCAACGCTCGGCAATTAATTAAAGGTGGTGAAGCGGATGGTCTTGTTGGAAGATGGAGGTATGGCTGTGGATTTGGGAATGGAGTATGAAACGCTGTTGTTACAGCTAGGCGCCCTTTCTCGGAAGTTAGCGTTGACGAAAGAGACGCACGATGAACAACAATCGGCTTTGGATGGTGCTATTAGTCAACTAGAAAAAAAGACAGCTACGCTAGAAAAAATGGAAAAGGAGTCCTTTTCTAATTCTGTCATGAAAATTCTCGGTACTTACGAACAGCGCTACCACCGTGAATCGGAAGAAAAAATCAGTGCCAAACTTGAATTTGATAAGGCCTATGTTTTGAAGATTAATGCTCACCGCTATCTTGGCGATTTAGAGGAAGATATTTTGGAGAAAAAGAACCGTTTGCGCGATGTGAAGGAACAACTCCTACGCCGCAATCCTGAGCTCTTAAATATCGTGTCCGAACGTGAGCAAAAAATGATTCAACTGCAACACGACTATACGCAAACCGTTGAAGCTGAAGAAGCTGCCAATCAATTGTTGGATGCCATTAGTGATATTTTAACAACGGTTGATTCCTCCGATGCCATTAATAATTGGGAAATGATTACGGAAATTGATATTTTGTTATCAGTCGTTGACCGCCATCAATTAGATGTGGCTGAAGCGATGATTATTGATTTGGAACGAAAGGTTCATTCCTTAGTTCGCGAGTTAAAGGACTTGGATTATATTTATGATAGCCAATACCAAACACTAACCGAATGTCGGCCGGTTATTAATGACTTTTTCAGTGGCTTATTTTCGGAATGGTCAACGAAACATATTATTGAAAAAAACTTGGAATTATTAGCTTCTCTTCAAAAAAATGTTCAGCATATTTTGAGCATTTTACTAGAACGCAAACATGAATTAGAGCATGATTTCCTGTCTTTTTCTAAGGCTGAATAGCTATATTTTGCGTTGGCGCTATGCTATAATTACTATGGTTCACTTCGGTGCAACCACATAATTAAATCCCCCCAAAGATTTAATTATTTCCTCTGGCCTTGGCTGGGGGATTTTTTATTTTTAATCCTTTTTTATTGTGATATGATAGTAGGATAGAAAACTTAATATAAAGGAGCGTTTTTTAGACATGGTCTTACCAAATTTCGAAGAAAACTTGCAAAAATATGCAAAGTTGTTGGTTTCTAAGGGAATCAACGTTCAAAAAGGTCACACTGTGATTATCAACATTGATGTTGAACAAGCACAATTTGCCCGTCTGTTAGTTAAAGAAGCTTATGCTTTAGGTGCTGAGGAAGTTATTGTGAAGTGGGCTGACGACGTGATTACGCGTGAAACTTACTTACACACACCAGAGGAGCGTTTAACAAACATTCCACAATACAAAATTGATGAGTCTCACGACATGCTAGATCGTAAAGCGAGCCGTTTATCTGTTCGTTCTGCTGATCCTGATGCATTAAATGGCGTAGATAGCAAAAAATTGGGCGCTGTTATGACAGCAAACAGTAAAGCGTTGATGGCGCAACGTATTGCTACTCAAGCAAACAAAGTATCTTGGACAGTTGCGGCTGCTTCAGGTGCTGCATGGGCTGCTAAAGTATTCCCAGAATTAGAAACAGAAGAAGAACAAGTTGACGCACTATGGAATGAAATTTTCAAAACGTGTCGCGTTTTCGAAGCTGATCCAGTATTGGCTTGGGACGAGCACGAAACTCGCCTACGTTCAAAAGCTGACGTTTTAAATGCTGAGCAATTCGATGCATTGCATTATACAACACCTGAAGGTACTGACTTAACAGTTGGTATGCCAGAAAACCATATCTGGGATTCTGCTGGCGCAATCAATGCGCAAGGTGAAGAATTCGTTGCTAACATGCCAACTGAAGAAGTTTTCTCTGCTCCAGATGGCCGTCGTATTGACGGTATTGTGAAATCAACAAAACCATTAAGCTACAGCGGAAACATTATTGAAGGTATGACATTTACATTTAAAGATGGCGCTGTTGTTGAAGTTTCAGCTGAAAAAGGTGAAGAAGTCTTGAAACACCTTGTAGAAGACAATGAAGGTGCTCGTTCACTAGGTGAAGTTGCCCTTGTTCCTCACAAGTCACCAATTTCGCAATCAGGTTTAGTATTCTTCAATACTTTATTTGATGAAAATGCTTCTAACCACTTGGCACTAGGTTCAGCTTACGCATTCTCTATTGAAGGCGGAACTGAGATGTCACAAGAAGAATTAGCTGAACGCGGTTTGAACCGTTCAAACGTTCACGTTGACTTCATGATTGGTTCTGAAACAACAAATATTGACGGTATCCGTAAAGACGGTAGCCGTATGCCGATCTTCCGTAACGGAGACTGGGCATTCTAATAAAAAATGATCCTCATGGCCTCTTTTGGCTGTGAGGATTTTTTGTATAAAGAGGTTCAAAGCTGGTTTGGTGGCTGAACCTCTGGATTTTCTATAAATTAAGAGGTTCAAAGCTTGTTTGACGGCTGAACCTCTGGATTTGCTTTAAATTAAGAGGTTCAAAGCTGGTTTGGCGGCTGAACCTCTGGATTTCTTCTAGATTAAGAGGTTCAAAGCTTGTTTGACGACTGAACCTCTGGATTCTTTCTAAATTAAGAGGTTCAAAGCTGATTTAGCGACTGAACCTCTGGATTTTCGCCAAATTAAGAGCTTCAAGCTCGATTTAGTGGCTGAACCTCTGGATTTTCTATAAATTAAGAGGTTCAAAGCTTGTTTGGCGGCTGAACCTCTGGATTTTCGCCAAATTAAGAGGTTCAAAGCTGATTTAGCCACTGAACCTCTTAATAATAAGCCCTGTACGTTCATTTAACTTACTGAATCTCTTAATCTTATCTTTATTTTTATTTGAAGTCTGAATGCTGTATAATAAGGCTTAGATAGGTAGAAAGATGGGTGAACGAACTTGGAGAAAAATGCAGCTAAAAGAGGATTTCAAAACATGAAACCTGACCCTGAAAATGAATCACCACGTCGTAGTTGGATGATTATTTTTTTGGGTATCGTTCTTATTTTTGGTATTACGTTTATCTTTCAACAGCTGAATGATCCGCCCGTTGAATCAATCGATCCGTATAGCTTCGATCAATTGAAGGATCAAGTTCAAACGATGCATCAAGAACTAAACGAATTGAAAGATGAAAACGAGACCTTAAAAGATCGTATAACGGAACTCGAATCTAACATCGACTAGCCCAAAAGGAATCAGCTAGGCAGCCGATTCCTTATTTTTTTATTATATCTTGGTCCTGTAGCTCAGTGGATAGAGCACTCGTTTCCTAAACGAGGTGTCGGAAGTTCAATTCTTCTCAGGACTGTAATATTATTTTCACAAGTGATATTGTTTGACCTTATTTTCTACCCAATGTATTATTTATTATTAATACTACATAGAAAGGTCGTGAATGGATGCTTCAAATAGAATCATTTGAGAATGTCATGCAAATTACGATTGAAAAAGAAAATAATTTATTTTTAGTAAAAGAAGATGATGGAATCATCTTAATTGATACAACTGTTGAGTCTGAAGAAATTAGTGAGGTTATTGAATTGATTCAATCTTCTGGCCTCCCTTTAAAAGCAATTGCAATTACGCATAGCCACGATGACCATTTAGATGGCATGCCGGCATTCCAAGAAGCATTCCCAGACACACCCATTTATTTTCCAGAACGTGAGTATCAGCTTGTCCTAAAGAAAGAGCTACTCCCTTCTGACAAGCAAGTTCCTTTAAAAGAAGGCATTCCGGACTCGTTGACTTTTAAACCTGCCGGCCTACTTAAAGAAGGCGATAAAGTTGGCGAATTAGACGTTCTCTTTACGCCCGGTCATACGCCAGGCCATATTTGTTTCTTCCACCCTACTTTACGTTATTTACTTGTTGGTGATGTTTTGCAAACATTAGGTGGCGCAGCTATTTGTGGTGTTCACCGTGATGCCTTCCCAAAACCAGCTCGTTTGAATTGGGATTTAGCTCAAAGTATTGAAGTCGTTGAACGTTTCTTAACCTTAAATCCAACTTATGTAGGAACAGGACATGGGATTGTCATGCAAGACCCAATGGATGTTCTTCCTCAAACCATTGCAGAAGCACAAAATTTACTTAAATAATAACAGCAAGGGACTGGAAAATAACTCCAGTCCCTTTTTTATATACGAATAATTGTTGAGCAAACGTGCTCAAAAAGGCAGCCCCGACATGCGTTTCCCGAATAATACTCGGATGGTCTACGACCACCCTGCGTTTTTTCGGTCCAACGTTTCGGGGCTAAACGCCTTTTTTCCCACTCTCTTTACTCTACCTCTAGTATCTAACAATTACTTGATAATATGGTTTGTAATGAGAATTAAAAATGAGGGGAACCCTATTAACAAGTAATGCCAGACCTTCTGCAATCAACAAGCTACGTGCACGTTCCAACACCCATTCATTCTCCCAAGTAAACAAAACTTTTGTTTAGTTTCAACATTATTAATTCAGAACTTGCACTATCGTATGCAAAATAAGAGCCAATTCTTATGAAATAACATAAAAATTGGCTCGTTTAACCTATTTAACTGTTACTTTCTCTGTCCATTGTTGAGCTTGACGTAAGTTTGATTCTTACAACTCTAGTGGTTGGTCTTCTCTAAAAGCCACCACTTCAAATTTTTCTTGTTTACCAGCACTCATTTCGTCTGCCAGCGACAGACCCGGGGCAAATTCCCCGTGCCTGTGATGACACAACTGATCATTCCATTACCTCCTTATTTTGTATAGGCTACTTCGCCATCTAAATATGTTTTTTCTAGTTTTAAGTGTTGGTCAAGGACAATAAAGTCTGCCGCATAACCTGCTTTAATTTGACCGCATAGGTGGTCGATTCCCACACTTTGCGCTGGCACCAAACTTGCCATCTGAATGGCTTCTTCCGGTGTCGCAATGCCCCACTCAACAACGTTTTGTACGGCTTCAATCAGTTCTAGCACACTACCTGCTAGGCTGCCGTTGTGTTTCAAACGTGCTGCTCCGTCTTTAATAATAACGTCAAATTCACCCAAGCTCGATTCACCATCGCCAATACCACCACCTCGCATGCAGTCTGTGACAAACATTGTTTTGTCGCGACCGTGCGCATCCATGACAATACCTGCTGATACAGGGTGAACATGATGACCGTCACAAATTAATTCTGAGAAGGCCTCTTTTAGGCTAATTGCTGCTCCGACAACACCTGGCTCACGGTGGTGCAAGCCTTTCATACCATTAAAGGTGTGAACGAATATATTCGCACCATGGTCAACTGCTGCCTTACATTGATCATAGGTAGCATCTGTATGGGCAATAGCTGTGTAAATATCATGACTTTTTGCGTAGTCAATGAATGTCAGTGTTCCTTCACGTTCTGGTGCAATCGCAATTTTTTTGACTTTTCCTTTAGCGAGTTCTTGCCATTTCGCTAACTTTTCAACTGATGGGTCGCCCATATATTTAGGGTTTTGAGCCCCTTTATAGACTTCATTAAAGAATGGTCCTTCTAGGAAAATTCCTTGAATTTTTGCGCCTTTAATCTGATCTGCATGGTCACCAATGGTTTGGCAAACATCATTCAATTGTTCAGTTGAAGCTGTTAGGGTTGTTGGTAAGAAAGAAGTTACCCCACCTTGAAGAATGCCCTCTGCAATAACATTTAATCCTGCTACATCATTATCCATAACATCGTGGCCTTTAAAACCATGGATATGGGTATCCACTAGTCCAGGGGCAATTTGCTTGCGGCTGTAATCAATGATTGAGCCATCTGATGGTTTTTCCGTTGAGAATTGACCAAAAACACCGTCATTAATTTCAAGGTAACCTGGTCCTTTTGTAGCGTCTGGCATGTAAAATGTATCTGCATAAATGTATGTCTTCATTTTTTCTCTCACTTCTTTTCTTAAAATTTGTTGATTATTCTGGCAAGTTATCGTGGATGATAACCCCTTTAACAACTCGGTTTACCGTACATGTTGGGCTTGGTGTATCGGGTTTGTTTTCAACTTTAAGTGCTGTTAACATGGATACAACTTGTCCAAAAACGGTATACGGTAGCGCTAAGTACACATCTGGTAAGTTGCTATAACGTTCATCAAAGCGGAAAGCTTGTCCAGAAAATCCGTTTTCTTGTGTTACCTCTATACTATACACCGTATTAGCGATTTGGTCGCCATAAAGTTCCTCCAACATATCAAGATCATATTGGCGCGTGTATGGGTCATTGGAAACAAACAAGAATGCTAGCGATTTTTCATCAACAAATGATTTTGGTCCATGACGGAAACCAAGCGATGTATCAAAGGCTGTCGCTACTTTCCCAGCCGTTAATTCTAAAATTTTAAGTTGTACTTCTCTTGCAATACCAGCTAGTGGTCCAGATGCCAAGTAGATGACACGATTGAAATCGCGGTTACATTTGTCAAACTTTTTTTGATTGCTGAATGGGGAAAATTTCTGTTTTTTTCACTAGGCCCGGACTTTGGAGCTAGACATTGATGGCCGAACTTACAATTCCCTAGTCTACAAAAAAAGCTAGGGCAATTTGCCCTAGCTTGAGTCGTTAGTTTATAAAATTGTGTCGCCTTCGCCGTATGATGAACGACCTGCTTCAATAATAGCTTGGTTAGAGCTGTCACCGTTGTAGATTGAGTTCTTCACTAAGACGTAGTCACATTTGCGGATTGATGCTAAATCATTTCCACCTGCATAAGAGATAGATGATTGTAGATCTTGTTGCATTTCAGTTAATGTATCAACAAGACGGCCTTTGTATGGTGTTAGAATTTTCTTCCCTTCAACGTTACGACGCTCACCTTTTTGGTATTCAGACGCACTACCGAAGTATTCTTTATATTTTTGGCCATTAATTTCTTTAATGCCACCTGGTGATTCGTCATGACCAGCAAATAATGAACCGATCATTACCATTGTTGCACCAAAGCGAACAGACTTCGCAATATCACCATTTGTGCGGACACCACCGTCAGCAATAATTGGTTTGCGAGCTGCTTTTGAACACCAGCTTACAGCTGCTAATTGCCAGCCACCAGTTCCAAAACCAGTTTTAATTTTAGTTGTACATACTTTACCAGGTCCGATTCCTACTTTTGTAGCATCTGCCCCAGCATTTTCTAATTCACGAACACCTTCAGGAGTTCCCACATTTCCTGCGATTAGGAAAGTTGATGGCATAACTTCTTTCACGTGTTTAATCATCTTAATAACTTGATCTGAGTGACCATGAGCAACATCAATGGTTGTGTATTCTGGAATTAAGTTTTTCTCAACTAATTCTTCAACAAATCCAAATTCAGCGTCTTTAATACCTAAACTGATAGAAGCAAACAACCCTTTTTCATGCATTCTTTCGATAAATGGCATACGAGCTGCCTCATCAAAGCGGTGCATAATATAGAAGTAACCGTTAGCTGCTAGTTTTTCTGCCAAGCTTTCGTCAAGAATGGTCTGCATGTTCGCAGGAACAACAGGCATCTTAAAGCTGCGCCCACCCAGTTCTACTGTTGTGTCGCATTCTGAACGACTTTGCACGATACTCTTGTTTGGTATCAGTTGTACGTCTTCATAATCAAATATTTTCATTTTTATAAATTCCTTTCTGTTAGTGCACCACCAGTGATGGCTTTACACAGATATCAGAACACGAACATTTATTACAGTTGATACAACCATTGTCCTGTCCCAGTAGTACATTACACTATCACTTACTGTTTGTCAAAGAACGTTTCTTATTTTTAGATTAAGTAAATAAAAGTTAAAAACTTTACTAACTTTTTTACTTAAGTCTTGCTTTTATTTTTAACAGGCTTTACAATAAAGACAACTAAATGATGGGAGCGATACCAATGAATTTAATAGAACAATTAAAACAATCATTCGAAACACAATTCAACACTGAAGCAACACATTCATTTTTTTCACCAGGACGCATCAATTTAATTGGTGAACACACTGACTACAACGGCGGACACGTTTTCCCTTGTCCGATTACACTAGGAACTTATGCGGTGGCAGCAAAGAACGGCACGCAGACAATCCGCCTCTATTCTGAAAACTTCCCTGAAGTCGGCGTTATTTCCTTTGATTTAAGTGATCTGTCATTTAAAAAAGAACATTCATGGGCGAACTATGTAAAAGGTATGGTGAAGTATTTAATTGAAGACGGTCACCGAATCGACGAAGGTATTGACCTTGTTATTGAAGGTAATATTCCAAATGGTGCCGGCTTATCATCGTCTGCTTCGCTTGAATTACTAGCAGGAATTGTCTTTGAACGCTTAGCTGGCTTAAAAGTGGATCGTTTGGATTTAGTGAAATTAGGAAAAAAGGTAGAAAATCAATTTTTCGGTTTAAATTCAGGGATTATGGACCAATTTGCAATTGGAATGGGTGAAAAAGACAAGGCCCTTCTACTGGATACAAACACGCTAAAATATGAAAAAATCCCTGTTGAACTGGGTAATCATGTGATTGTGATTATGAATACGAAAAAACGTCGTGAGTTAGTTGACTCTAAGTACAATGAACGTTTAGAAGAGTGTCAAAAAGCATTAGCGGAATTACAAACGGTTGTGGATGCTAGCTCATTGGGTGATTTGGATGAAGCGACATTTGAAGCTAACAAAGCTGTTTTATCATCTGAAACCTTAGTAAAACGTGCACGTCATGCTGTTACTGAAAACCAACGTACACTTATCGCAGCAGACAAATTAAAATCAGGCGACTTAGATGCTTTTGGAAAATTATTAAATGCGTCACACATCTCCTTACGAGATGACTACGAAGTAACGGGTATCGAACTGGATACTTTAGTTGAAGCAGCTTGGGAACAAGATGGTGTCTTAGGGGCTCGTATGACGGGCGCTGGATTTGGTGGATGTGCCATTGCCATTGTTGCTACAGACAAAACAGCTGATTTTACAAAAGCTGTTGGTGAAAAATATGAGGCAATCATCGGCTACCCTGCTGAATTTTACATTGCTGAAATCGGGGACGGTGCAACAGAACTATGACAAACCAGTTAAGCCAAGCAATTGATAGCTTGTTGCATGTTGCAATTGAGAAAGGTTACATCCATCCACTCGATCGACTATTAAAGCAAAACCAGTTATTAAACTTGTTCAAAGTGGCTGAATATATACAGCCGGAAGAAACAGTTGTCGTTGCTCAAGCAAAAGACTTACTGCCGACTTTCCTAGCTATTGCCGTTCAAACAGGTCTAATTAACGATAGCCAAACCGACAAAGAAATCCTTAGCGCTAAAATTATGGCTGTTATGACACCCGACACATCGGTTCTCAATCAAACCTTTTGGAATGTCTATAACTCTGATAGTCCTGAGCAAGCAACAAATTACTTTTACGACTTAAGCCAAGATAATAACTATATCCAAACAGAGGCTATTGCCAAAAATATCGCCTTCAAAACAGCATCACCTTATGGGGATTTTGAAGTAACCATTAATTTATCTAAGCCGGAAAAAGATCCTAAGGCCATTGCAGCAGCTAAATCTATGCCTACTTCGGCCTATCCGAAATGTCAACTTTGTTTAGAGAATGAAGGCTACGCGGGCCACTTGCAACACCCAGCTCGTTCAAACCACCGGATTATTCGTTTTCCATTATTGAATGAAACCTGGGGATTGCAATATTCGCCTTACGCTTACTATAACGAGCATTGTATTTTCTTATCCGCTGATCATCGTCCGATGCGAATTAGCGGGCGGACATTTGAAAACTTGTTCGCTATTGTCGAGCAATTCCCCCACTATTTCGTTGGCTCCAATGCCGATTTACCGATTGTTGGTGGATCTATTTTATCTCATGATCACTACCAAGGGGGCCGTTATAGCTTCCCAATGGACAAAGCTCCTGTAATAGAGAATTTTGATCTAGAAGCTTATCCACAGACTTCCTTTGGTTTGGTGAAATGGCCGCTGTCTGTTATTCGTTTATCTGGTAAGGATAAAGCAGAAATGGAAGCAGCTGCTGTCCATATTTTAGAAAAATGGCGAGCTTACAGTGATCCTGAAGCGGATATTTTGGCCTTTAGTGGTGAAACACCGCATAATACGATTACGCCGATTGCTCGTCGTGATGGCGATAGCTTTATTTGCGACTTAGTTTTGCGAAATAACCGCACAACTGATGAGCATCCAGATGGTCTTTTCCATCCGCACTCTGACGTGCAACATATTAAAAAAGAAAATATTGGCTTAATTGAAGTGATGGGACTGGCGATTTTACCGCCTCGCCTAAAAGATGAGTTAGAAGAAGTAAAAGCCTACTTATTAGGAAAAGAAAACAGTATTCAACCGATGCATCTCAATTGGGCTCGTCGACTAGCAGATTCTCATGCTATTACAGCAGATAATGTGGATAAGGTTGTTGAAAACGGCGTTGGAAAAGTTTTCCAACGTGTCCTAGAAGACGCAGGTGTGTATAAGTTAACTGAAAACGGCCTGGCCGCCTTCAGACGATTTGTAAAATCATTATAATAAAAAGGACATCAGCGCGCTGATGTCCTTTTTGATTTAGGCAGAATCTCGCTTCATCAATCGTGTTGATAGCGATACTTTTTTAGCAATTTGGCGTTCTGACTGCATGCGGTCAACTAGGAGGTCAATCCCACTTGCGCCAAGAATTTCAGTTTCAACTTTTACAGTTGTTAGCGCTGGATAAACATAGCGCGCAACATTGCTATCATTAAAGCCAATAATACTCACTCGGTCTGGAATGGCAATTTGAGCATCTTGTAATTCACGCATGGCTCCAATGGCGATTGAATCGTTGGCAGCAAAAAAGATTGTCGGCAGATTATTCCTATGCTCTTGAATAGCCGTCTGCATCATTTCCTGTCCGGATTGGGTAGAAAAATTCCCCGTGTAAAAGTATTCTTCTTGGTACAACTTAAGTAGTTGGAGGTTGTATCGGAATAGATTTTCGCGTGGGTCTTCCAGTTTATGTGCGCGGTCTTGAGTATATTCCTGGCCGCCTAAAAAGCCGATTTTTTGATGGCCTTTCGCCACAATTAAATCGATAACCGATTGAACGGCATAAGCAAAGTCAACGACCACACTATCTTCGCCAAAACTCATTTGGTCTGAATCAACAAAGCATAGCGGCTTCTTGAAGCGTTGTAACTTCTTAACTTGCTTAGAGCTGAATTTTCCAATCGCACAAATACCATCGATTTCATCATCAATCGTTTGAGGGACTTCGTGGTGGATGGATACAATATCCAAGTCATTTTCACTTGCTCGTTTTTCTGCAGCTAGGCGAATCGATTGATAATATAAGTCATCCAACTCTTCTTCTGGGCTATACCATTGAATCAATAAAATCCGGCGTTTAATGGCAGTTTTTTTGATTTTTTTATAATTGAGCTGTTCAGCGATATCAATAATCCGCTGACGGGTATCCTCACCAACTGATAAGGTCGCATCGTCATTTAAGACGCGCGATACCGTTGCTGTAGAGACTTTTGCACGCTCGGCGATGTCTTTTAAAGTTGCCATAAGCTCCTCCATTTCGATAAGTAAACTTTTTACTAATTATTTATCAGTATACGGTTTATTAGGCCATTCGTCAATGGAAAGAAAGCGTTTGAATGAGTGCTGGAAAATGTCGAGTGAAGCTTATTTTTGGCGCTAGTCGACATAAAAAGCTGAAATGATGTCGAGTGAGACATTTTTTTAAGCTCAGTCGACATAATTAGCTGAAAAACTGTCGACTGGGCTCTTTTTCCGGCTCCACTCGACAGAATAGCTCATTTAAGCACAAGAAAAGCGGACAAGTCCGCCTTGGCCTATGAAAAAATAGGAAATTTGACCCTGAATTGTCAGGAGACTTCACGCTTCAGCGGGTTAGTCGAATGATATGCGTTAGCGAGCAGCGAAGCGCGCAATGGGGCAAATTTATCTTTTTTTCAGTAGGCCAGGACTTGGGAGCTAGACATTGATGGCTGAACTTATAATCCCCTAGTCTACAAAAAAACTAGGGAAATTCCCTAGCTCTTCTTGCGGGCACCCTTATTTTTTTGGCTGCGGGCGCGATTTTTCTTTTTATTCTTCTTAACGTCTTTTTTCAGATCGTTATTCGTTTCGAAGCGAGCTTCTCTCTCGATAGCAAGTGGTTTTTCCTTAACTTTCTTAGGAGCATCGACTTTTGCTTTTTCCTCTACTTTCGGAAGTTCCGTCACCAGTTTACCTGCATGCAAGAATACTTCCTCGAATTCAGTTGGATTCGGCACGAACTTTTTCACATCTCGGCGGCTGCGTTCATTAACAAGAGACAAGACTGTTCCTTTTTTCCCCATACGGCCTGTTCGACCGGCACGGTGTAAATAAACGTCTTGCGACAGCGGTAAATCGTAGTTGATGACATAAGGTAGGTCCTCAATATCCATCCCACGCGCTGCAACATCGGTTGTTAATAGGAAGGTTACTTTACCGTTACGGAATTCTTCTAAGGCTTTTTTACGTTGAGTCGCTGAGAAATCACTGTGGAGCATGCGCACGCTAATGCGCTCGAAGTGCATTTTTTCAGCTAGATAGTCCAACTCCTGAACCGAATTCACGAAAACAAGAGCTTGCATGCCTTTGATGTTACCTAAACGGCGCAATTGATCCGCACGTCTACGGTTTTCCACAAACAGATATTGATGAGCGGTTTGATTAAACTGGCTACCACCTTCACGAGCAGTATCCAAATAAATCGGATCTGTGTTGAACCAACGGCTAATATTATCTAGAGCATGGCTTGTCGTTGCCGAAAAGAAGGCCATTTGGCGCTGACCAGGCATTTTTTTGATAAGGTCTCTTAAATTGCTCATATGTTCATCTTGCAATAAATAATCTGCTTCATCCAATACGACTGTTTTTACTTGGTGCAACTTCAATTTTCGTTGATTCGCTAATTCCATCAAACGACCTGGTGTGCCGACAACCACTTCTGGTTTTTCTTTTAGTTTCTCGATTTGACGCTTAGCACTTGCGCCCCCGATAATGGTTTGCACCTTTAAATCAAGCAGTGCCGCCCATTCGGTCAGCACGCGACCTACTTGTACGCCTAGTTCTTGAGACGGAGTTAAAATAACTAATTGCAAACCGTCTTGTTTTTTAACGCGTTCCAGTAATGGTAGTGCATAAGCGAGTGTTTTTCCTGTTCCTGTTGGAGATAATCCGACAACGTCTTGGCCTTCCTTTAGTGGTTCAAAGGCTGATTCTTGGATAGGTGTTGGCAGTTGGAACCGCAGCCCCTTCCAATAGCGTTGGAAATTAGTGTCCATTTTTTCGATCATCATGGTTAACGATCATCCCCTTTTTATTCATTGTCTGCGTCAAAATAAATGCCGGCTTCTTTACGAAGCGTTTCGATCCATCTTGATACATCGTAGCTGAGTTGTTTCCATTCTTGATACTTAGCTTGGCTTTCAGTTGAATCTGCTGACTCGATAACTTCCGCAAATGCAATAGCTTCATCCACCATCAAATGGTCGCTCGTTGGTAAAATTAATTGTTGGCGTTGATTCGTTTCTGTGTCGTCTAATTCAACCGATGTAATCACACTCACACCGTCCATCACTAGCGTTTGTTTGCCGGATTGAACTTCAGATGGCGCTGACAGATTAGAAATTTTTGATACATGCATAACCACATCATAGTCCGCATAACGGAAAATAATGGTTCCTGTTCCGTCCACACCTGTTTTAATTTTACGTGCGATATACTGGCCACTTTCCGGTTCACCAAACCAAGAAAGAGCAGCATAAATCAAGTAAACACCTAAGTCCATTAAGGCACCGCCTGAGAATTTCAAAGAGAAAATATTGGCATCTTCGCCAGCCAACACTTGGTCGTAGCGCGACGAATATTTCCCAAAATGAAGAATAGCACCATCAATATGCGGTAACTTAGCAATTTCATTTTTGATTAACTGGAAGTTCTTATCGTGAATATGGCGTGCCGCTTCAAATAAAAACACACCTTTTTCTGCCGCCAAATCAAAGGCTGCCGTCCACTCTTTCATATTAGAAAATGCCGGTTTTTCGACAATAACATGTTTGTGGTGATTTAAAGCAGCTACTGCTTGGTCATAGTGCAGGCTATTTGGTGATGCAATATAAACGACATCAATTTCTTCACTAGATAATAAGTCATTTAAATCGTCAAAAAATAATGTTGCGCCATAAGGCTGACCAAATTCTTCTGCCTTTTCCAGACTACGGCTATATATGGCTTTTACCTCATAACGTTTGGATAAAGTGAGTGCTTTCGCAAACTCGTGTGCAATACTACTTGTCCCAATCATTCCTATTCTTAACATCAGAACTCCCCCATTTGTTTCAAAGTGATGTTGAAAGCTGTTATATCCTCTCTATTCTACTACATTTTAAGGGTGGTTTGAAATATTCTTTCATAATAGTAATTACATTTGGGTGCAACTGTAAGATACAGCTATTTTTTTAGGTCTGTATCTCACATGAGCATAAAAAAATAGGCTAGGATAAACTCCTAGCCTATTAACTCAACTATCTCCGTGACCCATGGCGTTTATTTTGATTATTGCCTTCTTTATGGGTAACGGTTTTTTTCTCATCAATATTATTTAAGGTATTAATATCGTCATCGGTTAGCTCGAAATCAAAGATATCGAGGTTTTCTTTCATGCGCTCGTCATGACTGGTTTTAGGAATCGGCACAACATCGCGGTCCACACACCACTTCAAGGCAATTTGCGCAGGTGATTTATCATATTTATTTCCAATGGCAGCCAGCTGTTTATTTTTATTCACCTTGCCGGCACCAAGTGGGCTGTAGCCCATAGTCACAATATTATTGCGGTAGCAGAAATCATCGAGATCTGCATTCATTTGGCTTGGATTAACCGGAATTTGGTTAACGGCTGGGCGAATGCGACCTTCTTTAATGAGTTCATTGAGTTCACCGCGGTTAAAGTTAGACACACCGATACTACGAACCCGCCCTGATTCTGTTAAATCTTCCAAGGCGCGCCAAGTGTCTAAATTTTTACCGTCTTCTGGACTTGGCCAATGAATTAAATACAAATCAATGTAATCCAAACCTAGTCGGTCGAACGATCGGTTAAAGGCATCTGTCGCTTCCTCATAACCCATTTCGTCTTTCCAAGCTTTAGAAACAACGAAAATCTCGTCTCTGGAAATACCAGCATTCACTGCTTTATGAATCCCTCTTCCCACAGCTTCTTCATTTTTGTACCAGCTTGCAGTGTCAATCAGGCGGTAGCCCCGCATGATTGCTTTAAAAACAAGTTCTTCAGCGTCACGTTCTGATATTCCCGACGTTCCAAAACCAATTCCGGGAATTGTGTATCCATCATTAAGCGGCAATCGATCCATTACGTTTTTTACCATTGATTTCACACCCCTTTTTTATTTGCATAGCTTACTCTTATTCTACCCTTTTAGAGATATGAATACAAAGAAAATAAATACGCTTTCACGCTTCTGTCAGGCTAACAAAGATCAACTCGGGACGATTATTAACCCGAAACGGAAATTGAGATGGGCCTAAACCACGACTGATAACTAATCGTTTACTTGGATCGGCTGCTAGTGCATGAACACCGCTAGTGTGTTTAGGCAACCGCCCTTGACCAGGTGCAAATAGACCGCCAACTTTTGGAATCCGCACTTGTCCGCCATGAGCATGGCCTGAAAAGGTGATATCGGGTGCCTTCGTTTTATCTTGATGGTAACGTTCAAACAATTCCGGACGGTGAGCCAACAACAAGCGCGTTTGCCCTTGCCAGTCAGGACGAACCATTACTTTACTAAGAAGATTTCTTTTTTGCTTTTTCAAAAGTGACGCAGGTTCTGCCGCCCCCATGATCACAATCGGCCGACGATTTTCAGCCATCACTGAGTAGGCATTGTCTTCAAGCAAGGTAATACCTGCTTCCTGATAAAGGTCGGGGATTTCTTCTGCCCGCGGTGATTGTTGGTCGTGATTACCGTGAATGGCATAAACAGCTGCTATTTTTCGTAGCGAACAGAAAAAATCAAGCGCCTGCTTACGGTTAAATGATTGGCCGGCATCAAATTGGTCGCCGGTTAGAAATATAAAATCAACTGCTTCATCTGCAATTTTTTCAAGAACTTTCTCTAAGTTCACTTGTGTTCTAGGCAGGTGAAGGTCCGATAAATGAGCTATTTTAAGGCCTTCGTTCTCCTTTTCTAAATTAGTTACAGCTAATGTGTAATGGCTTGTTTGCAGGCTAGTGTTTTGTTGGTGCAAATAAAGAGCTGCGCCACCAGCAAGCACTGTAGTTGTTAGTAGTTTATTTTTAATTGACATTTGTCACACTCCAAACTTCATTAGAATCATTCTGACTCTCTCATCTTACTGTTTATTTTACGGTTTGACCTTATTTTCGTCAAAATTTAGGTAAATCTTTTGAAACACCTATGTCTAGACCTAAAACAGATTAAATAAACTGTTTCACACCTCCTCAGTTCCTCATTGCAATTAAACATATTTAATGCTATTGTTAAAAAGTAAAAAGTTATTGAAGGGATGATGTCAAAATGATTCAACGAAATAAAAAAGCTTTACTAAGCGGTTTCGCAGCATTTTCAGCATTATTTTTAGCCGCTTGTGGAAATACAGATACAGGAAACAGCTCTAATGAAACAGTTAACTCCGATAACACTAGTACAGAAAAGACGGCTTGGGACCGAATTGAAGAATCTGGTGTCTTAAAAGTTGCTACATCTGGTACGCTATTTCCAAGTTCATACCACGGTGATGACAATGAACTAACCGGTTATGAAGTTGAAGTGGTTAAGGAAGTCGCTGACCGTCTTGGTTTGGAAGTTGACTTTATGGAAATGGGCGTTGACGGTATGTTAACAGCTGTTCAAAGTGGTCAAGTAGACGCTGCTGCTAATGGCTTTGATATTACTGAAGCCCGTTTAGAAGACTACCATTTCTCTGATCCTTATAAATATTCATTCGGTGGACTTGTTGTTCGTGCCTCAGATAACTCTGGCATCGAAACAATGGAAGACTGGGAAGGCAAAAAAGCTGCTGGTGGCGCAACAACCGTTTATATGGCACTTGCAAAACAATTAGGCGCTGAGCCAGTTACTTATGATAACGCAACAAACGATGTCTTTTTCCGTGATGTCGCAAGTGGTCGTACTGACTTTATTCCAAACGACTATTATGTTTCAAACACTGCTGTTCAATTTTATGCTGAATTAGGTGTAAAAATGTCAGACTTATATTATAATCCAAGTCAACAAGCGATTGTATTAAGCAAAGATGACACATCTGTTAAAGAAAAAATTGATCCTATTTTAGCTGAATTAGCTGAAGAAGGCGTTCTAACTGAACTTTCAAAAGAATTCTTCGGTGGTGAAGACGTTTCGAAAGAATTAGACAACGTTGATGAATTGCCAGTTATTGAAATCGAACAAAACTAATGATTTGATTTAGAGGAGGCTTAGGCGTGGATATCACAACAATTAAGTGGGAATACATCTTCAACTTGAAAACCGCCATTGAAAACTTTGGGTATGTGTTTTCGGGAATTGGTTATACCTTACTGATTTCTGGAATGGGGTTCCTATTTGGTTTAGTATGGGGATTCACGCTTGCTTTGATGCGCACTTCCCGCTTCTTCCTCTTCAATAAATTTGCAACACTTTATATTTCATTTATGCGGGGCACACCAACTTTGGTTTTACTGTTTATTTTATATTTTGGTTTTCCCTTTATCGGTGTTTATTTCGATGCAGTTCCGGCTGCCATTATTGGCTTCAGCTTGAGTTCATCAGCTTATATTGCCGAAATTATCCGTTCTGCCCTTGAAGCTATTGATTATGGCCAATGGGAAGCGGGTATGTCATTAGGACTACCAAGAAATAAAGTCTTGTTTAAAGTGATCGTGCCACAAGCTTTACGAATCGCTGTTCCTCCTTTATCTAATGTTATTTTAGATTTAGTAAAAAGCTCAGCGCTGGCTGCTATGATTACGGTACCCGATATTTTCCAAAATGCTAAAATTGTCGGTGGCCGCGAAAATGATTATATGACAATGTATATTCTCGTTGCACTCATTTATTGGGCAATTTGTTCCCTTTACGAAGTGCTTCAACGAAAATTAGAAAAACAATTTGGCTCATACTAGCATTTTTATGCTATGATGAAAAACGGAACAATGGGAATTGTATTATTCCTTTTGTTACCCTCACACGAAACGGGCTCAAACAAATGTCTGAGCCCTTTCTCTGGTATTCACTTGTGATTGTATTCACTATTTTCTAGCTCGAGTAGCGACTGTTTGACATCTACCCCGCCACCATAACCGACTAGAGAACCATTTTTCCCAATAACTCTATGACAAGGTGTGACAATCGAAATTGGATTGCGGTTATTGGCGCCACCTACCGCCCGAACCGCCTTTGGATTACCGATAGCAATCGCAATGTCTTGATAGGATCGGACCTGTCCATAAGGAATATCACGAAGAGCTTGCCAAACCTGTTCTTGAAAAACCGTCCCGTTTGTATCTAGAGGTAAATTAAATTGCGTAAGTTCCCCTTTAAAATAGTCCGTGATTTGACGCTCTGTTTCCATTAATAATGGGGTTGATATTCTTTCCATTCTTGCTATTATAGAAGAAATGTTATCGAAATCTTTCACATGCTCTAAGCATGAAAGTCCTTTTCCACTATCTACTGCTAAGTACGGACCAATCGGGCTGTTGATGATCTGATAAAACATAGATAACCACCTCTCTTTTCAGTCATTGTATCACGATTTGTCTAGCTAAGCTTTTAATATATAGGAGTCTGTTATATGAAAAAAATACTATTTGTTATTGCTGGATCACTTTCTTTGGGAGTTGGCTCAATCGGTGTCCTCCTGCCCGTTTTACCAACCACACCCTTTCTATTATTGAGTGCCTTTTGCTTTGCTAGAGGGTCTCAAAAATTTGAAGTTTGGTTGAAAGGTACGCGTTTATATCAACATTATGTAGCCGATTATATGGAAACAAAAACCATCCCCAAAGATAGAAAATGGAAAATCCTCTTCAATATCTATCTACTTATGGCTTTTTCTATTTACATTGTGCCATTAACCATTATTAAAATTCTATTGAGTTTACTAACAGTCTTTATTAGCTGCTATTTATTTTTTGTTATTCCCAATACAGCTGAATAAACCAGTTGAGAGAGTCGCTTGACTTTCTCAACTGGTTTTTTTGCTCACTGAAGGACTTTTCATCTTAAATTGCCCCATAAATCTTCACTTTTTATTCATATTTGTCTTTTATAATTGTTTTGAATCAAAGCTAATGTACTAAAAGGAATGAACCGATGACAAAAGAAATCATATTAGAAGAGATATGGCAGATGATGAAAACCATTCATGATGCCAAAAAATGGGTGGTATCTCCTTTTTCCAAGGAATTAGGCATTACGCCTTTGCAACTACAGGCTATGATTGAAATTCAAGAGAGTGGTGAGTTGTCGTTGAATCAACTGGCTGCTGCATTAGATGCCAATAGTGGTAATACATCAACCATGTGTAAAAAAATGGAAAAAAACGGTTTTCTGGTTCGCCAGCGCCGTGAGGATGATGAGCGCTTTATATCACTTTTTTTAACAGAAAAAGGTGAAACGGTCTTGACTGATCTGGATCGTCGGATTGAAGAAACTTATCAACCTATTTTTCATGGTGTATCTGAAGATAGTTTGGTGCAAATTTACCAAGGTACCCAAGCGTTAAAAGATGTGATGCTACAAATTAATAAGCAGAAACGAGAGGATTGAATCTATGCCCCAAGATAACAATAAGCCCAATATGAACTTCCCTTTTCAAAACAACTCAAACAACCGTAAGCCACTCATTTATTACTTTTTGATTATTTTTTCGGTCATTACCATTTGGAATGTTTTCTTATATCCGAGCATTGAAAACCGCCAAGTTCAGGAAGTGCCTTACAGCGAATTCCTGACTAAAGTTGACCGCGGTGATGTGAGTGAAGTAAAATTCGAATCCAATAAAATTATTTTCGTAGCAGAGGATGAGAATAACGAGCGCCAAGTATTCAATACCGGTGCTTTAAATGATCCTGATTTAATTAATCGTTTGGAGAATAATAATGTAGTTTTTGCGACAGACATTCCGACTGAAGCATCACCTATTCTATCTTTCCTTCTGTCATGGATTCTTCCTTTCGCCTTTATTTGGGGACTGGGAAGCTTACTTTCTCGCCAAATGATGAAGAAAATGAGCGGTGGTGGATCTGGTAGTGCGCTAGCTTTTGGAAAATCAAATGCCAAAGTCTATGTTAAAGCTGGCGATTCGAAAACGTTCGACGATGTAGCCGGCCAAGATGAAGCCAAAGAAGCCCTCAGCGAAATTGTCGACTACTTGCATCAGCCTAAGAAATATCAAGCCATTGGTGCCAAAAATCCAAAGGGCGTGCTCTTAGTTGGGCCTCCGGGAACAGGGAAAACATTGCTGGCACAAGCGGTTGCCGGTGAAGCCGATGTTCCTTTCTTCAGTATTTCAGGCTCTGAATTCGTGGAGATGTTTGTGGGACGAGGTGCTGCTAAAGTTCGTGATCTCTTTAAGGAAGCTAACGAAAAAGCGCCATGTATTGTCTTTATTGACGAGATTGATACCATTGGGAAAAAAAGAGATGGTGGCGGATTTAGCGGTAACGACGAGCGTGAGCAAACACTCAACCAGTTATTAGCTGAGATGGATGGCTTTGAAGAAAATAAGGGTGTTGTGATTTTAGCAGCAACTAACCGTCCTGAATCTTTAGACGCTGCCCTTCTACGTCCAGGTCGCTTTGACAGACGTGTGCCTGTTGAACTACCAGATTTAGCTGGTCGTGAAGCCATTTTGAAAGTCCATGCTAAAAAGTACCAATTAGATAGTGAGATCGACTTTAATACGATTGCTCGTGCAACAAGCGGTGCTTCTGGTGCTGAAATTGCGAATATTATTAATGAAGCAGCCTTGCGTGCTGTTCGCGAAGGCCGCCGAAAAGTTAGCCAAATGGATTTAGAAGAATCTGTTGAAACAGTTATTGCTGGTTACCAACGAAAGAGTGCTGTTATTTCGCCAAAAGAAAAAGAAATTGTTTCTTATCATGAAATTGGTCACGCCCTCGTTGCTGCTAAACAGTTGCACTCAGCACCGGTTCATAAAATTACCATTATTCCACGGACATCTGGCGCGTTAGGTTACACCATGCAAATTGAAGAAGGCGAAAAAACGCTGATGAGTAAGGAAGAACTCTACAACAAACTGGTTACACTAGCTGGTGGACGTGTGGCAGAAGAAATTATCTTCGGCAGCAAGTCAACCGGAGCATCCAATGACATTGAACAAATGACCAAGATAGCCCGTGCTATGATTAGCCGCTATGGAATGAGTGACACCTTTGGCATGATGCAAATCGAAACGCAAAGCAACCAATATTTAGGTGGCGATACTAGTCTGACTGTTTCAGCTGGAACTGCGGAGCGCGTCGATCAAGAAGTGATGGCTCTCATTAAATCGGCTCATCAAGAAGCTGACGAAATTCTAAGTGCTAACATTGATAAGCTCCATGAGCTTTCTCACCAACTTTTAGTCAAAGAAACCATGACAGGCCAAGAATTTATGGCTATCCTCAACGAAACAACCATTTAGACGAAGCTGATTTTAATGGGCTAAATCTTACTCGAACCCCCAAAAACCCGCCAGTGCCATAAAGGCACTGACGGGTTTTTGCTTATTTAGGTGCTAATCGCCAATCCAGTCGCACTTCTTCTTCAAATAATAGAGAAGCAACGCCTGCTTTTTTGAAAGGAATGGCTTGTCCGGTCAATGTTTTGACCCATGAGCCGAGTATCGGTTCGTGACCCACACAAATGACGGCAAAGTGCTCATTTAATTGATTTAAGGCTTGTTTGAGTGCATCCAAATCACCGCTAGCAAGAAAATCTTTTTCAACAACTTGGTCTAGCTGCAATGCTTGTTGAAAAACAACCGCTGTTTGCTTAGCCCTTAATAAGGGACTCGTCCAAATGAGGTAGGGTTTCTTTTCCAAAATAGGCAATAAGGTTTGCATGAATTCTGCCAACTCAGCTTTTCCCTTGTCGGTGAGCAGGCGGTCAAAATCAGCTTTGCTAACTTCTCTATTTTCTGCCTTGCCGTGTCTGACTAAAATCAATTCGCCCTTCACAGCTATCACTCCTCCTATAAGTTCAGATCGTCGATTGCAGAAAGTGTCTCATCAATAGCTCGAACCACATCGGTCAACGAGCCTTCTTCAAATGGAGATTTAAGGTTAGCGCGTTTGACGATTTCCAAGAAACTTTCTGTTCCACCGATGTCACAAATCGCTAAGTAGTCTGACCAAGCTTCTGGATCCTTATCCACGATAGCGCGTTTCCAAAATTGGAAAGCTAAGACTTGCGCCAAAGTATAGTCAATGTAATAGAACGGTGTATCAAAAATATGCCCTTGTCTATACCACAACGTTCCTTGGTCCAAGAATGAATTTTCATCATAATTTTTATGAGGGTTGTACATTTTTTCGAGTTTGCGCCAAGTTGCTTTTCGTTCAGCAGGCGTCATCTCTGGTTTTTCATAAACCTCATGCTGGAAGTGGTCGACTAAAACACCGTATGGCAAGAATTGCAAAGCTCCTGATAAATGAGAAAACTTGTATTTTTCAGTCTCTTCTTTAAAGAACAATTCCATCCATGGATAAGTAAAGAATTCCATACTCATCGAATGAATTTCAGCACTTTCACTCGTTGGAAAAACGAGTTCATGTTGTTTAATCCAACGTGATTGAAATACTTGGAACGCATGCCCTGCTTCATGGGTGAGGACGTCAATATCTGCGCTCGTTCCGTTAAAGTTAGCAAAAATAAATGGTGAGTCATAACCCGGTATAAAGGTACAATAACCGCCACTCGACTTGCCTTCTTTGGTTTCTAAATCAAGCAAATCATGGTCATACATGTAATCGATAAAGTGGCCCGTTTCTGCCGACAATTCCTGATACATTTGGCGACCCATTTCCATAATATAGGCTGGGTCTCCTTTTGGTGTCGCATTGCCGTTAACAAATTCTAAACTCAAGTCATAGTATTTCAAGTCGTCAACACCAATTCGCTTAGCTTGTCGTTGGTACAGTTTATTGGTTACCGGCACAACTTCATTTAAGATTTGCTGGCGGTAAACTTGAACCATTTCACGGTCATAATCATAGCGTTCCATACGGATATAGCCTAGTTCTACAAAGTCTTTAAAGCCTAATTTTTTCGCAATTTGATCGCGGACTTTTACTAATTGATCATAAATATCATCAATAGTCGCTTCGTTTGCTTCAAAGAAACCAAAGGCTGCTTCAGCAGCTGCTTTACGAACTGAACGATCAGTCGATTGCTGATAAGGTCCTAGTTGCGATAAATTTAACGTTTTGCCATCGAACTCAATTTTTGCACTGGCAATCAATTTATTGTATTGGCTACTTAATTCATTTTCTTTTTGCAATAATTGAATGACTTGTGGGCTGAATATTTTTAATTTGTATTCGGCCATTTTAAAATATTGCTCTGGCAATACAGCTGTCAATTCATCGCGATAAGGAGACTCTAAGACAGCGCGGTAATAGTCGTTATTCACTTCTTCGTAAAGGGGTGAGTATTCATCCCAATAGTTGATTTCTTCTTCGTAAAAGCTATCCTGTGTGTCAATACTGTGTCTAATGTAAGCAATCTCGCCTTGTTGACTGAGTTCAGACATAAAGCGTGTCATTTCAATGACTCCGCTCACCGCTTCATCAGCTTCTTTAGCATGCTTGATATGGTTAATTGCCTTTTGGGCATTGGTTTTATAAGTTTCAAATTCAGGTCTGACATAAGCATATTCGGAAAATATCATGGAAAAATCTCCTCTTTATTTTATAGTGCCTTTATTATAGCACTAGTCTCTATATTACTCATTACTATCGATAAATAAAATACATTTCTACGACCTCTAAACGGTCATAATCGTGATATAATCTATTCAAATAAATTACATAAGGATGGGTATGATTATGATTTGGCAACTTGTCTCTCCAAAGGACCAACGGATTTATAAAATCATTGAGCTTTTATTTGATTCTGACCAAACTGTAACCATTAACACAATTGCTAAAGAAACTAATTCGTCAATTCGAACCATTAAGTACGAATTAACAGATTTAAAAAAATTTCTATCAGTCTATAATGGTCGTCTGATTTCTTCTTTTGACGGCATTATAATGGAATTACCTGCCCATATTGGTATCGATGTTTTCTAACGGTCGATTTTTAAAACATCGCCAGCTGCTTTTCAACTTTTAGAACTTATTTTTTAAATGACAACTATACATCCAGTGAACTTGAAGAATTATGGTTTATTTCAATGAGTTTTCTTATTGGAAATACTTACTAAAATTACAAAATCCTCTTGAACGAGAAAAAGAATCACTTCTTCGTCAAAGAGAGGTTACAGCGGTTGAAGAAATGATTAACGAGTTGACTTATTTATTTGACCTACCAACAAATAACTTTGTCTATCTACAAGTCGAATTAAACCAGGCACTTGACTTCTATAGTCAAAATCCCGTGGAAGTTATTCCACGCCCTACTTGCTCTTTCAACCAAAGGATTATGGCTTAATGGAAGAATTTAAGCACCAGTATCCTATTTTTTATCAAAAACAATTTGGTGTATATTCTACTTTCTAAGTGGTATATGCTATCAAAACATATGCATGAAAAATTTTCTCCATGTAAAATTTTACTTTATAGTCATTTTACTATGGAAAACACGCAAGGGTTGGCAGCAGAAATACAGTCGGAGATGGGACAGACTATCGCCATTAGTATTCATGATCCTCACTACATTGATTTAGATACGATTAAAGACTACGATTTCGACATTTTGGTTACTACCACTACCCTTGATTTCAATGCTCATCGTCCTATCTTTTATCTCTACCGAAAAGGAGCAACGTTAAACTTACATAAATTAAGAGAACTGGCAAATCAGGTTATTTCTGATAAAAAAATTGCCTATCGCGCTATGATTAAAGAACGGCAATCTCAATTAAAAAGCGGACAAGCTCACTGAGCTTATCCGCTTTTTGTTATTACTGCCACTCACCTGTAATTAAATCAAGTTGGAAAAGTGCTTTTCCTGTTGCATCATATTGGAAAATATGGACTAAGTTAGCATGCTCACCATCCGGCGAATCCATATAAAAATCATATTGGTAGACAAAATTAGAAGGTGTACTATCAATAACAAAGCTATACTCTTCTAGCTCATAAGTTTCTAAAATCAGCTGCAAACCTTCTTCTGCCGTCTCAGCAATATACCATGTTTTTACGACTTCTTCAGGAACAACTTCCTCTTCTTCACCGACATCTTTTTGGTGAATTTGATCGTAAGTTAATTCTTCTTCCGTACTTTCAACAACGACTGGCTGTTCTTCTATGCTAGCGTCATTTACTTCGTTTTTTTCTGGAATAATGACTTCTTCCAGAGCAGGCTCTACTACATCTTCAATAACACTCTCTTCAACCGTTTCTTCAATACTCTCTTTCACAATTACGATTTCGTTAACGGTTTCTACTTGAGGACTCAATAAGGTCGAACCAGCTGTTACTCCGGTAAACGGTGTTCCAGACAGCTGACTGCCAGTCATGAATGTTCCCAATAACGCAGCGATAAAGATCAACTTTTTCATAATGATTCCCCCTATCGGAATAATGAACTATCGTTTTTGTTATCATTCGTCCTTATAAGCCCCCTTTTTTAGAAAACGCTTCCAAAATAAAGTTAATTGAGATTGCGTTTCTCTTTATACTCCTATTATAAGCTATTTTCTCCTTTATGTCATTCTGATTACAACTGTTACGAAAGTATAACTGTCGAGTCGAGCTGACTTTTTTCTTCACTCGACAGATTTTAGGGAAAAAGTGTCGAGTGGGTATAAAATAATTAGCCAGTCGACATAAAAACTCAAAAACATGTCGACTGAATGAAAAAAAAGCTCCCACTCGACACTTTCAACAAAAAAATTGCTAGAAAGTTTAAAAACTTCCTAGCAACTTCTCCATTGTAAATCCACTCAAAGAATAGATGGTCCATTCGTTATTTGCGGTTGAAGTATCTTCGTGATAAGACAAGCTCTTATCCGATGCTAACGCGATATAACGTAAACTAAAACATTCCTGCCCTTGATTGACAAAGACTTCTAGAGAGCTTTCTTCCATAAATAGTCTGATTTCGGTTAAGGGTTCTCTCAACGTCACCCGCCTGCTTTCTTTTTCGCCAGTTCGCCAATTAGTCCGAGTCACGCTCAGTAATAGAATCCGTTTATGACCACCTGAAGCAATATAACGCCCCATGCTCTCGCCGGCATCGGTGATGACTCCGCCAAATAAAATAATGGCGTCCGCCTTTTGCCGACCCAAAGTATAAATATTTTCAATTTCCCTTTCCACACTCTGACTACTATTCATAATCACCAGTTGCATCTGCCGCTTCAATAACTCCTGATCAATCCCTTCTAAAATCGCATTAGAAGAATAAGAATCGAGGCGGGGAATAATTGTGCCGACAATATTTGTGCGCTTTGCTTTGAGGCTTTGGGCAAAGGTGTTAGGCGTATAACCTGTTTCTGCTACAATCGCATCCAGTTTGGCCTTTGTTTTTTACTAATTGATCCGCCATTCAAATAGCGCGATACCGTACTTTTGGCTACTCCTGCCATTTTCGCAATATCATTAATGGTTACCATATAGTCACCTCTTCAAGCATCTTTCAGCCACTATAGTCATTTCAACTGAAAGCTGTTCGATTCATCTTTATAATAATAACATTCACTTAATTCTTCACTCTCAAAAACAGTAAGCATGTGCTCAAAATCTTCTGCTAATGGGTAATTCAATAGCTCTCGGCGATTAATCCAATAGACTTCCCCTTCATCGGAAGCCGTTAAAGTACCACTATAATGATTTGTTTTATAAAACATCACCACATAACGGGCATCATCTCTATCTTGAAACTGCTTTACGCCACAAAGTTGGGGCTGTTGGATCGTCAAGCCCGTTTCTTCCTTGACTTCGCGAATAACGGAATCGACAAATGATTCTCCTTTTTCAACGTGTCCACCTGGAAATGTGATGCCAGGCCATTGCTTACTTTGTCGGTCTTGAATTAATATTCGCCCTTCTTTATCGTAAATCATGCACATATTAGTAAAAACCGCTGCTTCACTTCTCGCCATTTTTGCCTCCTGAATATTGATGGTACCAAGCTGGTATCACCGTTTTAAAATCATCATAATCTATTAATAGTTGCTCTGTCTTCTTCATCATTGTATCAATTTCTGTTTGAGAATACGAGAGTGCCCCTGGTAAAGAAGTGAATGCGGGACTCTCACTAGTGGGTTACTTAGTGTCATGACTTTCGCCTTATTTTTGTTTTAAGATTTTGGCTATTTGCATTACCCTCAACGATAAGTTTCCCATTTTGAATAAGTGTTTTTATTCGGCTCAAATAAAAGCTATCACTGAGTCCAATTTGATAGCCCATCAGCCTGCCAATAATATTCCCTATTGGAAAGAACGTTAGTGGAATTTGAGATTCAATCCACGAATCATAAAAATCCATCGGAACGGATAGGAGCTGACCATTAATGATGGTTCGCAAAGGTAAAGGATCACCTAGGAGTTCTTGCCATTGCTGAGAATAGTTGTTTTTTTCTACTGCCGTTAAGACTGTTTCAATCCGAGCAAGGTCAAAAAGCCTCTCTTGATTTACTTCTGACCATGTTAGATAGTGAAAAATCAACTCATCTTGTATGTCGGTTTTGGGTAATGCTACTACTGTTAAGGAGTGGTTATACTCAAGTAGCTCATCACATAAAAATGCCAAATGACAAAGATCCACAATACGATTTGATAGCCAAATACGTAGAGGATAGCCCTCTTTAGCATGTAATTTGATGTTAGCTAACTGTTTAGATTGATTGTCGAAATCTATCCACTTTGAATGAATGCCACTATTGATTAATCGCTCTTCTTTAAATACACCGTCGCTCAAAAAACCCATATCCAACTGTAAATCGAATACGTAGCTATCTTCATCGTTGCACACCCCACTTTCTTTTAAGTGGATAAAATCTGAGTAACTAAATACTATATTTATCATAAGCGACCTCCTTCAATCTTATTTAGTTTACCATTATCTTGTTGATAAAGACTAGCTCACTATTATTTAGGTAAACTAACAAACTTGATATTAATATTTAATAAAATCACTATTTTTCAATGTAACAATGTCTTTTTAGTTAGTTGACTTAGCTAACTAATCATGTCAGAATAGAATTATAAAATGTAAGGGTTACCATACAGAAGGTGAGTGGTGAATAAGTGAATACGAGCTTCTTTTTTTCCGACTTTTATAGAATTAGGTTTGAGTGAATAGAAACTCTTTTTCAGTATTTTATTCATTCGCTTCATTATTTTTTCCACAAAAAAAGAGATTGAGCGCACTCAATCTCCTTTTGATTATGATGCCATAAATCGTTTGAACTTACTAGAGCGATCATTTCGTTTAACTAGCCAAAGTGCATAAACAAGGGCTACGGTTGAGCCAATCCAAGCCATTGGATGGCTGAAAATAATCGCTTGGAAACCAAGTAATCCTGTTAAACTTAATGGAATAACGATTCGCATTATCATTTCCATAAAACCAGCGATTGTTGGGGCAACTGATTTCCCCATCCCCTGCAAGGTATAACGGAAAACAAATAAAATCGATAAGACTAAATAAAATAAAGCAGTCGCCTTAAAGTAGCGATCTACATAAGCTAGACTGTCACCGTTTTCGGCATTGAACAAGGCAACTGCCAGATGTTTACCGAAGAAGAAGAGTGAGCCTCCGACCAGCAAACTATAGGTTAAAGAAATAATGGTACTCGTTTTAACGCCTTGCCAGATTCGCTCAATTTGACCTGCCCCATAATTTTGAGCCGCATAAGTTGCTGTTGCCACACCAAAGGAGACAAGTGGCATAGTCGTCATTGATTCAATTTTCGCACCAATCGCATGCCCTTCAACAGCCATCGTTCCTAGTCCATTCAACTTAAGTTGCAGAATAATCGACCCAATCGAAATAATAGATGACTGAATTCCGATTGGCAAGCTGATATTCAGATGAAGTTTAATTTCTCTTTTATCTAGTTTAAAATCATGGCGATTTAAGCGGAAAACCGCTACTTTTTTCATTAAGTAAAGTTGGCATAAGAGGCCGCTAATAAATTGCGATAAAATTGTCGCAATGGCTACACCCATTACTCCCATTGGAATGACTAGAATAAAGAGAAAATCAAAGGCAATATTTAATACTTGCGATAGTGTGATAAAAAATAACAGCTGTGTCGTGCTGCCCATCGAACGAAGAGCATTTACTAAAACGCTGTAATACATCAAAACCGCTAAACCTAACATGACAGTGATGAAATAACGATGACCATCAGCATAAAAAGCCTCAGGGATATTGATTGCTTTTAAAATAAAGTCGGCGACACCCATACTAGCTGCTGTTAATACTGCGACAAACGCGAGTGAAATCCACATGCTTGCCACAAAGCTGCTATGAATCCGTTCATCATTACGCGTACCAAAGCGCTGAGCCAATATTAAAGACAACCCTGATGCCACCCCTAATATAAAACCTTGGACAAAGGCAACTAAACCTGTCACAGCACCGATAGCTCCTAAAGCACCTAGGCCCAGTGTCCTTCCCACAATGACGGTATCAATCAAACTATATAATTGCGAAACAATATTTCCTAATAATAAAGGAATGGTAAAGCGAATAATCAATTTCAAGGGATTCCCAGTTGTCATATCTGCCATTTATCAGTTGTCTCCATTTACTTATTATTTATGATTGCGAATTCATTTTACTACAACTTAGATAGAATGGAAGAATTATCACTTCTTTTATTTATTTTATATGGAATCTGTCGAGTGAAGCTAAAAAATCAGCTGACTCGACAGTCTAGCACCAAAAAAAATACTCCAAGGCCATTTTAAAGGTCCTGAAGTATTTTTAATGATTAGCTTAATAGGCTTGCTGCAGCTTTGTCTACAATAACAACAACGTTATCGTGGTTTTGTAGAATACTTGCTGGAACGTCTGTTGTGATTGGTCCTTCAACCATTGCCTTGATGATTTCTGCTTTGCTTTCACCAAAGGCAAGCAATAAAATTTGCTTGGCACTCATAATAGATTTAATTCCCATACTGTAGGCTTTCGTAGGTACGTCCTCTACAGATTCAAAGAAGCGTTTGTTTGCTTCAATTGTAGAAGTTGTTAGATCGACAAGCGCTGTTTTGCCCTCAAAGTCTGATCCTGGTTCATTAAAGCCAATATGGCCATTTACGCCGATTCCCAACAACTGTAAATCAATTGGGTTTTCCGCAATAATTTGGTCATAGCGTGCTGTTTCTTCGTCGACATTTTCATTTAGACCATTTGGTAAGTAATTGTGTTTGAATGGTTTCTCATTAAATAAATGTTGTTCCATGAAATAACGGTAACTTTGTGGGTGAGAGCCGCTTAGGCCGTAATACTCATCTAAGTTAATGGATGTTGCTTGAGTAAAGTCAATGTCAGATTGAGTCATCATCTCATATAGTTTTTCCGGTGTTGAACCTGTCGCCAATCCGAATACGCTAGCACCTTTCCCTAAAGCTTCTCCAAAATAATCAAAAGCTTTTGCTGATGCTTCTGCAGCTGTATCGAAAACTAAAACTTTCATTGTATAACCTCCACTAAGTGTAATGGCTTTATTTTAGCACAACTTCTCTACCGCTGACCACTTAAATATGAGTTTTTTCGATTGATTGGTCGCGCTTTAACAGCCAACGACTAATGAGAAAAGAAACCAGTACGCTCATGAGGACACCGCTCACAACAGCCAAATGGTTGCCCTTTGCGGTCATGCCTAGTAAAGCAATAATTGATCCTGGTGCTGCCGCCCCACTAAGTCCTGCATCCATCAGCTGAAAAACAAGTGTCCCGGAAACACCTCCTGAAATAACTGCTAAAAATAAGAGTGGTTTCATCAACACATATGGAAAGTAAATCTCGTGGATACCGCCAATAAAATGAATCAGTATCGCCCCTGGCGCCGATGCTTTAGCTTCTTTGTGACCATAAAACAGGTAAGCCAACAAGACGCCTAGGCCCGGTCCCGGGTTTGTTTCTAATAGAAAAAGAATGGATTTACCATTTTCCGTAACTTGCTGAATGCCTAGTGGTGTTAAAATGCCGTGATTGATTGCGCTGTTTAGGAAAAGGACTTTGGCAGGTTCAATCGCGACATTTGCTAAGGCCAGTAAATGTCGGTCAATCATGGCTTCTACGCCAGCCGCAAAGACTGCTGTTAGCGAAGCAATAGCTGGTCCAATAAGATAAAAGCCAGCGATGGTGAGTAAAAAGCCGATAATTCCCGCTGAAAAATTACTCACCAAAACTTCTAGAGCTTCAGGGACTTTTTTCCCAAAGCGTTCGTCAAACTGTTTAATTAAGAAGCCACCTAGAGGACCAAGAATCATCGCCCCAATAAACATGGGTACTGACGACGCCACTATTCCTCCCATAGCTGCAATCGTACCAACAACCGCACCTCTGTGGCCATAAATCATTTTCCCACCACTATAAGCAATTAAGAGCGGCAATAAAAAGAGCTGCATTGGCTCAACAATTTGGTTGAGCTCAGGATTGGGTAGCCACCCACTAGGTATAAATAAGGCTGTAATCAATCCCCATGCAATAAAAGCGCCAATATTCGGCATTACCATATCACTCAAGCGATTGCCGAGTTGTTGTAATTGATAAACTAAGCCATGTTGTTTGGCTTTTGATGTCGTCATTCCTCATCCTCCATTATCATTTGCCTCTATCTTAGCAGTTTATTCGTTATTACCAAGTCCCGCTTCTCGTTGTGGATGGATTTTAAGTCTTCTGCTCGTCTAATTGTTATTTGAGTGAATAGAAAGCTAGTTTCGACTCTCTACTTACTCATTCTCCATTCAAAAAAAGAGCGCCAGCTTCTGGGCGCTCTTTTTCATGATAGTGGCATTTGTTCCCTCTGACCTTGTCGGTAGACAACAACCTCTGTAACACCATGTTTTTTCAACAAGGCTTTACTTTTATCAAAATCTAGTTCTAAGTCTGCTGCTTGATGAGCATCAGATCCGAGTGTAAACAAGTGCCCTCCCAATGATTGATAAAGGGGAATGGCATAGTCATATAAATCAAAGTTGCCATAGCGGTACATGCTCTTTGAATTGAGTTCAAAGGCTAAGTCTGCTTTGATTGCCGCCACAAATAACGTCTCGAGTCGATCTTGGTATTTTTTCAATCCTTCAACAGTGAGTTGGTGAATACGTGTACCGTAGTCGAAGTGGGCGAGAATATTGGCTTGCGGAATGGCCGCGATAGCTTCTATCATTTGGTCAAAATAAGCGGCTATCGGATCCGCAACTGCTGCTTTAATACTCTCATCCATGTAGTCATCCTGGTTATTGTGATGGCAGCTGAGTAAAATGACCTCAAAGGGATAGGCAGCTAGCTTTTCTTGAATCTGATTTGCTAATCCTGGCGCGTAACCGACTTCTACACCTAATCGTAAAGTCACATCATACTTTTCTTTTAAATGGGCTTTTATTTTTAAAAGCTGGTCAAAATCGGGCACATCATCTTGAAAGGCAGTGACGGGATTGTTTAAGTCGAAATGGTCGGTTAAAACGAGTTCTTTGGTCGCTTCAGTTAAATAATTTTCCGGATTTTCATCACAATCAAAGGATAAATAAGAGTGAACATGTTGGTCATAAATGGTCATAGTCATCCTCCTCGCCTACCATTGATTAATGGTTTTTCTTACACGATAGTTTTGCTTGGTACCATGACGACTTGCGAGCTGAGCTTCAACATCAGATAGGTCAACGCCTTGATAGGCTAAAAGGACAAAAAGATGGTAAAGTAAATCGCTACTTTCGCTAACCAGTTCTTCCGCATCATTGTTTTTAGCAGCAATGACCGTTTCGGTTAGTTCTTCCCCGCATTTTTTTAGAATTTTATCGAGTCCCTCTTGTGCTAAATAAGCTGTATAAGAGCCTTCTTCTCGTTTTTCTAGCTTACTTTTTACCGTTTGAAAAAGCTGATTCAAGGAGAAGTCCGTTTGGTCAAAACAACTAGCCGTTCCCAAATGACAGGTTGGACCTGCTGGCTGGACTTGAATTAACAAAGCATCGGCGTCGCAATCTAAGCTCATACCTTTAACATATTGATAGTGTTGGCTCGTTTCTCCTTTTTTCCACAGGCGATTTTTAGTTCGTGAATAAAACCAAACAACATTGTCTTGAATCGTTAAACGATAGGCTTCTTCATTCATAAAGCCATTCATCAACACTTGCTTAGTGTTTACATCTTGGAGAATAGCCGAAATCAACCCATTGGCTTTCTCAAAATTAGGCTTTTTTGTTGGCAGAATCGCAATACCGCCTTCCACTAATCTGCTCTTTAAGTCACTAATCGTCACTGTACCGTTGTGGAAAATGGATGCTGCTAGGCCAGCTGAAATCGTGGTCTCTTCAAAAAGAGTCACAAAGTCATCAATCGAACCAGCGCCACCGCTAGCAATAATCGGTATGGAAACCACTTGGCTCGCTTGCTTTAAGAAGTCTAAATCAAAGCCATTTTGAACGCCGTCTCTGTCTTTATTCGTAATCAATAATTGACCAAAACCTAACTTTTCACATTCGATTAACCAGTCAAAAGCTTTCCAGTCTGTACGTTGATTGCCGCCGTGTGAATACACATAAAAATCGCCTTGCTCAGGGTCAAATTGAATATCCACAGCTGCGACCAATTTTTGGCTGCCGTATTTGGCTACTGCTTCAGTTACAAAACCTGGGTCTTTAAGCGCTGCTGTACCGATACTAACTGCGCTAGCACCTGCTGCTAAAATACGATCAATATCTGCCAACGTTTGGATACCGCCACCGACCGTTAATGGAATCGAAATCGCCTGTGCGGTTTTTTCAATCACATCTAGCATCAAGTCATGGCCATCTTGCGTTTTTGAAATATCAAGAAAAACTAATTCATCTGCCCCTGCTTGATCATAGGCTCTCGCAAGTTCAACCGGGTCTCCCATGTCTTTTAAATTAACAAAGTTAATCCCCTTTACAACTCGGCTATCTTTCACGTCTAAACATGGAATAATTCTTTTTATACTCATTTGATTCCCTCCCAAAAGGTTGCTTGATGACTCGCCTTTCCAACGACAGCTTGCGTAATGGATCGATTTGCTAGTTCTTGTAAATCTGCTTGATCTCGAATACCACCACTAGCAATCACTTGATGGCGCGTTTGCTTGCTGATGGCTTCTGTTTTTTCAAAATTAGGACCTTGATTCATACCGTCTTTATTAATGTCAGTATAAATAATTGCAGCAAGGTCCAAATCCTCTATTTGTTTTAAATAATCGGAAATAGTCCACCCACTATCTTCCGTCCAACCATTGATATAAATCTGGTCGTCTTTGGCATCCATACCGACAATAATTCGACCTGGATAGGCGGAAACCAGCTCCTTTAACCACTCCAAATCTGTAAAAGCCCGCGTGCCAATTATAAAATAATCGATCCCCACTTTCGCATAGTGGTCAATCGTCTCACGGTCTCTTAAGCCGCCACCAATTTGAAGGGGCAAGTGAGTGAGCTGTTTGAGTTGCGTAATCAAGTCCGTTTCAGTTGCCGCTTGATTCAAAGCGCCCATTAAATCCACAATGTGAATCCGTGCCACTTGCTTAAACTGGCTATAAAATTGGATCGCTTCTTGTGGCGTCCGCTTCATAGGCGTTTTACTATCGTAGTCTCCCTTAGTCAAGCGAACGTTTTGCCCATTAATCAGATCAATAGCTGGAATAATCTGAATCATTCAATCACTCCCTTAGAAGATGGAATGCCGCCATCAGTTGCTGCCAAAGCACGTTTCAAACTCTGTCCAAATGCTTTAAAAATAGCTTCAATTTCATGGTGGCTATTGCCACCTTTCAATAAGTCGATATGCAAGGTCATCCGGCTATTCATGGCTACTGCGGTAAAAAATTCCAATACTAATTCCGTATCAAACTGTCCTACCTTTTCTCTTGAAAAATCAGCTTGAAAATTCAAATAAGGTCTGCCCGATAAATCTAGTGCTACCCGAGCTAAGGATTCATCCATCGGAATGTAAAAAGAACCATAGCGTTCATAGGATGCCTTTGATTTATACAAGTCACGAATCGCTTGTCCTAATAAAATCCCAACATCTTCCACTGTGTGATGAAAATCAACCTCTAAATCCCCATCCGCTTCTACTTCTACATACAACTGAGAGTGAAAAGCAAATAAGGTGAGCATATGGTCAAAAAAGCCAATACCTGTTTGAATCTTGCTCTCTCCACCTTTATTTTCTGCCAAGGCCAGTGCAATTCGAGTCTCCAATGTTTTTCTTTCTTTACGAATCAATCTGTTCACTCCATTCTCTTAAGGCTTGTTCAAAGCCATCATAGTCTTCTAGGGCAATAATGGAATAGCGCACGGCCTGCTTTAACAAAGCTTCGTCGTACTGACGTGCTTGATAGCCCCTTTCCAATAAAAAGGCTGCTAATTCCGGTGCTCGTTCGCCGTAAGTAAAGATAAAATTACTTTTTGATGGGACAATTGTTAGCCACTTATCCACCGTTTTTAAGGCTGCTTCCAAACGCTGTTTAGACTGCTGTTGATAGGCTATAAAATCATTCAAATGATCATCATCACTGAATAGCTCATTGGCCAAATTCAAGGACACCGAATTAACCGGATAAGGATGGTTGAAGCGCGTCAGTTGCTCAAATGTCGCTTCCTCTGCAATCGCAATCCCGATGCGAAGGCCAGCTAAACCGTATATCTTGCTAAGCGTTCGAACGATAATCACATGTGCCCCTGTCGGCCGCTGATAGTCTGGCGCAAACTCCCCGTATGCCTCGTCAATGACTAAGTAGCCATCCACTGCTGCCATGGCAGCTGCTAACCGCTCTAATTCAGATTCGGTAAATAAGCGACCCGTCGGATTATGTGGATTCGAAATTAAAAATAAAGACGGTCGGTACGCTTGAATATCGCGCTCAATATCATCAAAATCGAACTGAAAGTCTGCTCGGCAAGCAATTTGGTGAAACGGAACCGCCACTTGTTGGCTGTAAACTTGGTACATAACAAAATCAGGATTTAGAGTCATAACACCATTTTGGCCAAACGTTAAGATAAATTTCTGTAACCATTCATCTGATCCATTCGCTAATTCGATATAGTCCGGTGAAAATTGATTGCGTTTCGCATACAAACGCTTAAAGGTTTTTATTTCTTCTTCTGGGTAAAGATTAAAGCTAGTCGCTTTCACTGCTCGTTCGATTTGCCCATCGGTTAAGGGTAAAATGGGACTCGTATTGCGATCCATAGTCACAATCCTTTGCTTAGTCATTTGGTTTCCCCTTTCTAATGGCTAATGATTGGTAGTGAGCATCTAATCCTTCTTTGGCAGCAATCGTTTCTGCCGCACCAACGATGGTTTGATAGGTTGTTTCAGTTAAGGAAATAACCGCATGGCTTGTTAAAAAGTCATTTACATTCAAACCGTGACTAAAGCGAGCGGTTCGATTGGTCGGTAACACATGAGAGGGCCCTGCGGCATAATCACCAATGGCTTCTGGTGAATAATGCCCTTCAAAAACAGCTCCCGCATAGTTGATAGCAGCAATAATAGCAGCTGAATCTTGGTGCTGAATGGATACATGCTCTGGTGCAATCTGATTTAGGACCGCAATGAGATTGTCGCGCTTATCCACAATGCCATAATGGTTGTTTTTAAGTGACAAGCTTATGATGTCGGCGCGTACTTGCTTAGCTAGCTGGTCTTGTATTTTTTCTTCTAGTTGTTGAAGAAGGTGTTCTGATTCTGTTAGGACGAAGGTTCTGGCATTGGCATCGTGCTCAGCTTGGGCGAAAACATCAGTTACGACCGCATCCAAATCGGCGGTTTCATCGATATAGAGTAAAATTTCGCTTGGACCGGCAATCATATCAATTCCCACTTGACCGAAAACTAAGCGTTTAGCTAAGGCCACATAGGCATTTCCAGGACCAACGATTTTATCAACTTTGGGAACGGTCTCGGTTCCATAAGCAAGAGCAGCAATAGCCTGTGCCCCACCGACTGTATAAACATTCTCCACACCGCATAAGTAAAGGGTAGCAAAAGTAATATTGTTGTCGCTAAAGGTTGGTGTGACAACATGAATTTCGCTAACTCCTGCTACAAGCGCAGGCACAACCGTCATCAACACGCTGGACGGATAAAGCGCCGTTCCACCTGGCACATAAACACCAACTTTCTCAAGGGGCCGGTAAACGTATCGGAACTCGCCCAGTGACTTGTCTTGATACTTGATGGCAGTTTCATAAGCTTCGATACGAGCTTTAATCGTTTCAAGGGATGCTTTTACTTGCGGTTCTAGCGTATCATAACTCGCTTTTAACTTTTCCACAGGTACCTTTAGACTTGTTAAGGTTTGTTGATCAAATTGCTGGCTGTAGGTTTTTAGGGCTTCATCTTTGTTTTCTCTAACCTCTTTTAAAATAGCCACCACATCATCGTAGTAGTCAAAGCTTTGTGAGACTTCCTTTTTTTGGAAGAGGGTTAAAAATTCTTGGGCGTTCATTTAATCACTCCAATTTCATTTAAAAAGTCATAAATTTCATTTTCTCGTGTGTAAAAGGTCTGCTTATTTGTTATCAATCGTCCGTGAATATCGAGAATTTTTTCATAAACGACTAGTCCATTATCACGGAGGGTATTGCCACTTTGGACGATATCCACAATCCCATCAGCTAGTCCTAATAGTGGTGCCAGTTCTACCGAACCGTGCAAGTGAATCAACTCAACGTCTTGCTTTTTCTCTTTAAAGTAACGAGCTGAAATATTGGTATATTTGGAAGCTACTGTTTTGAAGTGCTTAATACCGGGCGGTCCCGCTAAGGCAAAGTAACACTCACCGAAGGGTAATTGAGAGACGTTCAAAATATTGAATGTGTCCTCCATGATGATATCTGAGCCGACGATACCGATATCGGCTATCCCGTTCTCCACATAAGTCGGTACATCTGGCCCCTTAGCAAAAACAAATTTGATGTTATCAATTTCAATAAAGAGCGCTCTATTTTGATTTTTTAAGACATCTAAATAATGAGGCAAGCCTTGATGGTCTAAGTAGCTGATAAAATCATCCAGTAACCGTCCTTTACTTAAGGCAACTGTTATCATAATAACCCTCCATCCGACAGATTTAATGCAATACCGAATGCATTATTGTTGTATTTCCCACCACTCAACAAGGGATTAACGTAGTTCAAAAAGACTTGAAAATAAAAGCCATTGTAGTAAGTTTGCGGTGACCGAAACGACAAGTCTAAAATGACTTTTAACTTGTAGTCTTTAACGGTTTCCTTCACTGCTTTAATAAATTGCATTTCTTGGTGGTGCCCAAACTCTTCTTCCACTAATTGATATTGCTGGCTGACAGGGACTGCCATCAATTGATAGATACGGTGATCCTTTCCTAGTTCCTTTCTTAGTTCAGATAAGTTTTTTTCATAAATGAGTTGCTTGATGCTGTCATCTAGTTTGTATTTTTCTAAATACAAATCTAGTAAGAAGTCATTGTTAACAACCATTGAATGCATAGGTTTCCTTGTATTATCAGCAACAAAAGAAAGATGGAGCATCAAGCTTGCTATAATCTCTGCTTGGCTAGCATCATATAATTCAACGCCTGCTTGATTAAAGGATTGATAATCGCGAATAACGGGACCAAAATAACCAAATAGCCGTTCTTCTAGTAGAAAGTTTTCATTATAGTTCAAGAGTGTTCTTGTCCAGTCACTCCTAATGGCAAACATCTGCTCATTACGTTCAAAGAGAATACTGGATGGTTGGAAATGTTTATCCTTCAAATGGAAGGGCTCAATCATATTTAAATCGATCAAGCGGTAGCCATTTTGGTCGAGACGGTTCATATAGTCATTAACAAGCTGGTATTGCTTTAATATCGTTTGATTGGTCATGCTTTCACCTCGTTTGCTTTATTACTCTACCACTTTACTCCAATAAAGTGTTAATATTAAAATAACATAACGGTTAGCAATAAACAATGTTTTTTACCGCTTTATTGTGGTAAAGTGAATAATGAGAGAGTTAGATATAAAAAAGGAGATTGTTGGAAAGATGAATCAATTTAAAGATCAGGAAATGGATGACTTGTTTGAAGGGATATTAGCGTTGGAAACTATAGAGGAATGCTACCAATTTTTCGTAGATTTATGCACAGCAAATGAATTGTTGTCAATGAAACAACGCCTACAAGTAGCTAAACTGATTCGCTCTGGTGAAACCTATACCCATATTCAAGAAAAAACGGGTTCATCTTCAACAACGATTTCACGTGTGAAACGGTGTTTAGATTACGGTGAGAATGGCTACCATTTGGTGTTAGACCGTGTGGATGCAGATATTAAATAAGAAAAGCGGACAAGTCCGCCTTGGCCTATGAAAAAATAGGAAATTTGACCCTGAATTGTCAGGAGACTTCACGCTTCAGCGGGTTAGTCGAATGATATGCGTTAGCGAGCAGCGAAGCGCGCAATGGGGCAAATTTATCTTTTTTTCACTAGGTCAGGACTTGGGAGCTAGACATTGATGGCTGAACTTATAATCCCCTAGTCTATAAAAAAGGAAGCTGCTAGGATAATTATCCTAGTAGCTTCCTTTTTTATTTGAGAATAATTGCTTAATCTGTCGAGTAAGAGTGATTTTATTTCCCAGTCGACAGTTTCAGCCGTTATTTTTTTCTAAAATAAGTAAGTTTCTAAATCAAGGGGATAAACAGATTGATCACCATTGAAGACGCGCATGTTACCGCCTGATAATTCATCAATTAGAATAACTTCGCCAGTTTCAGCAGAACGACCAAACTCTAACTTAATATCGTATAGGTCTAATCCTTTAGCCGCTAATTCTTCTTTAATAAGTGTTGAAATTTGAATGGTTTTTTCTTTAATAATGTGGTATTCGTCTTCTTTTAAGATACCTAACAAATTAAGGGCATCTTCACTGATAACTGGATCTTGACGGTCATCATCTTTGATAGTGACTTCCACATAGCTAGCTAGTGGCTCGCCAGATTCAATGTAGGCACCATAGCGACGAATAAAACTACCAAATGCTCTGAAACGGCAAATGACTTCAAGTCCTTGACCAAAGACGGTTGCTTTTTTTACATCCATCGTCTTTTCATCCAAGTCTGCTGCTAAGTAATGTGTCGCAATACCGTTTGCTTCTAAGTGTTCAAAAAAGTACTGACTGACTGCTAAACCTGATCGTCCTGATCCATCAACTGTTAAGCCAACTTGATTTTCACCTGGATCAAAAACACCATCTTTCCCTGTCATATCATCCTTAAAAAACAAACGAATGTTGCCGTCTTCCTTAGCATAAACATCTTTGGTTTTACCTTGATAAATGCGTTCCATTGGGCACCTCATTTTCATTTTGATAAATAGATACTATCACATTTTGTTCGTTTTTTAAAGCTTAATTGAAAATAAATTAATCTATATTTAATTTAAAAATTCTAAAGACGAATGATTATTATTTTATATTTATCAATGTTTGGTTTTAAAGTTTTAGATATTTGGTTTCATTCATAATCTGCTGCTATTCATGCCTACGCTCTTCCTTTATTTGAATCTCTAGGTGACGACACTAGCCTTTTGGTTAATGTCCTTAACTACTTTTTATTTACCGAAGCGCTGCCTGCATTTTATGAATATAATCATAAACATAAGGTTCTGCTTCTTCTAAATGTTCTTCAACCAGTCGAACAATCCCACTGCCGACGATAACGCCATCGGCCATATTGGAGAAATGAGCAACTTGTTGGGGGTGGCTAATTCCAAAACCAACTGCTACAGGAGTGGTTGTCACTTCTTTAATCTGTTTAACAAGTGTATCGATGTCAGTCGTAATATCTTGGCGAACACCTGTTACCCCCATTGAAGATACTAAATAGATAAATCCTTCTGCTTGCTTGGCAATTTCTTTAATGCGAGAGAGGGACGTTGGCGCGATTAAGGTGATCACTGCAATCCCGTATTGTTTTGCGACTGCCTTCACTTCTTCCTGCTCTTCGAAAGGAAGGTCGGGAATAATGATACCGGAAATACCGATCTCTTGACACTTGGCAAAGAAAGCATCATAGCCGTAAACAAAAACGGGGTTTAAATAGGTCATAAACACCATGGGAACATGCATCTGGTCTTTGATGCTAGCGACCATATCAAAAACATGATTCAAACGAACACCAGCAGCAAGCGCACGCACACTAGCATTTTCTACGACTGGTCCTTCTGCGATAGGATCTGAAAAAGGAATACCAATTTCAATCAAATCAGCTCCAGCTGCTTGAGACGCTAAAATATGCTTAGCTGACTGGTCAAGGTTGGGATCCCCCGCCATTAAATAAGTAATAAAGGCCTTTTTGTTGTGAAAAGCATCTTGAATCTTATTCATAAATATCTTCTCCTTTATAGCGCGCAATGGCAGCAACGTCCTTGTCACCACGACCAGATAGGCAAATAACGATGGTTTGGTCCTTGGACATAGTCGGCGCTAACTTTTGTGCATAGGCAACCGCATGTGATGATTCAATAGCAGGGATAATGCCTTCGATCTTAGATAAATATTCAAATGCCGCTACTGCTTCATCATCGGTAATCGCCTCATAGCTCGCCCGTTTGCTAGTATGGAGATGCGCATGCTCTGGCCCAATGCCAGGGTAATCTAAGCCAGCAGAAATGGAATAAACAGGCGCAATTTGCCCAAACTCATCTTGGCAAAACAGGCTCTTCATACCGTGGAAAATTCCGGTTGTCCCTTCAGCCATCGTTGCCGCGTGCTGTCCTGTTGATACTCCCTTCCCAGCTGCTTCACAACCAATTAAAGCTACTTCAGGATGGTCGATAAAATGAAAGAAAGCCCCAATCGCATTCGATCCGCCGCCGACGCAAGCTAATACAGCATCAGGCAATTTTCCTTCTTTTTCGAGCATACTTTCCTTAATTTCTCGGCTAATAATACTTTGGAAATCACGTACCATAGTCGGATAAGGATGCGGTCCCATCACTGATCCTAATACATAGTGAGTATCGTCAACGCGGTTCGTCCATTCGCGCATGGTTTCATTAACTGCATCTTTTAAGGTACGTGTTCCTTTCGTCACACTATTCACTTTCGCTCCCATCAACTCCATACGAAAAACATTTAACGCTTGTCTATCCGTATCTTCTTCTCCCATAAAAACTTCGCATTCCATGTTTAAAAGAGCTGCTGCTGTGGCTGTTGCAACGCCATGTTGACCTGCACCTGTTTCAGCAATTAAACGTGTTTTACCCATTCGTTTTGCTAATAGCGCTTGCCCAAGCACATTATTAATCTTATGCGATCCGGTATGATTCAAATCTTCTCGTTTCAAATAAATTTTAGCGCCGCCTAAGTCTTCGGTCATATTTTTAGCATAATACAAACGTGATGGTCGGCCTGCATAATCATTTAATAATTGTGTTAACTCCTCTTGAAATTCAGGGTCTTCCTTATAAAAATTGTAGGCTTCCTCTACACGGTGAATTTCTGTCATCAAGGTTTCGGGGATGTATTGTCCACCGAAATCTCCAAATCTTCCTTTTGTCATCTTGTTTGCTCCCTTACTTTTTCCACAAAATCTCGCATTTTTTGTGGATCTTTTTTGCCATCTGTCTCAACACCGCTACTGACATCAAGAGCAAATGGTTGAACAACAGCTAGTGCTGCTTGAATATTCTCAGTATTTAATCCTCCCGCTAAAAAGAATGGCTGCTTGTTAAATTCTGAAATAAGCCCCCAATCAAAGGCTTGCCCACTACCACCTCGCTCAACAGTTTCTGTATCAAACAAAAGGTAGTCAGCTGATTGACTACTCGCTTCAACTTTTTTACCGACACTAACGGCCTTAATAACGGGTATTTCTAATGCTTTTTTGAGTGTGTGGATATAGTTGTCGTCCTCGTCGCCGTGCAATTGTACGAGGTCAATCGTTCCTGCTTGAGCAATGTCAACAATTCGTGCATGCTCTTCATTCACAAATACCCCCACTGCTTGAATGGGCTTATTTAATAACTGACGAAGTCTATTGGCATGGTCTGGTAAAATAGAACGCTTTGATTGTTTTACGAAAATAAAACCGATGTAGTCGGGCTGACTGCGATTAGCAGCTTCTATATCTGCTTGCGTTTGTAGCCCACAAATTTTAACTTTAACCATTTAATCGCCTCTAAGTTCTTTAATTTTCGCTTTTTTGTCATCTGCCCGCATGATGGTTTCCCCAATCAAGACAGCATCGACTTTATTTGCTCTTAAACTGTCAATATCAGCTGCCGTTTGAATGCCACTTTCAGCAACAAAGATGATATCAGCTGGTGCATGCTGACGAAGCGAAATACTATTTTGGAAATCAACAGAAAAATCATGTAGCTGACGATTATTGACACCAACAATCCGGCTGCCAGCTGCAACCGCTGCTTGGACTTCCTCTTGATTATGAGCTTCTGTTAAAACGGATAAGCCAAGTTCAGTAGCTAAGGTAATATAGTCTGTTAATTGTTCATTTGTTAAAATCGCACAAATTAGCAAAATCGCATCTGCTCCGATTGCCTTAGCTTGGTAGATTTGATAAGGATCAATAATAAAGTCCTTACGCAAAATAGGAATTGAAACGGATCGACTAATTTCCGTTAAATAAGCATCGTGACCTTGAAAAAAGTCTGGCTCGGTTAAAACTGAAATAGCTGTTGCGCCTGCTTCTTCATAATCTTTAGCAATGGTCCGGTAGGGGAAATCTTCAGCGATCAATCCTTTTGATGGTGATGCTCGTTTGACTTCGCAAATAAAAGAAAGGTCTTTTTCTCTTAAGGCTTGTTCAAAGGCAAATGCAGGTCGATCAGGATAGGCTTGTTGTTTCAATTGTTCTAAGGGTAATGCTGCTTGCTCCTTAGCTAGCCGTCTTTTTGTTGCAGCTACTATATCATCTAAGATTGTCATGCCGATACCTCCGTTTTCAAAGACTGAGTTGCCTCAATAAATTGAAGTAGTTTAGCCTTTGCCTGCCCACTATCCAGTAAATCTTCTGCTAAGCGAACACAATCACGCAATGACAGATTTTCTTTGCCCATATATAAACAACAGGCTGCATTCATGACGACGATATCGCGACGAGGTCCTTTTTCACCCTCTAATATTTTTAGGGCAATTTGGGCATTCTCTTCTGGTTCGCCACCAATGAGAGCCGATAGATTGCTTCGTTCTAAGCCAAATTGTTCAGGCGTAATAAAGTAACTGGTCACGTTACCATTATTGACTTCACAGATGGTTGTTGTTCCCGTAATGGTAATTTCATCCAAACCGTCATGACCATGAACAACCATGGCACGTTTAACAGCTAATTTATTTAATACATTCGCCAAAGGTTCAACTAAATTCTCATCGTAAACGCCTAATAGCTGCAGGCTAGCTCCTGCTGGATTAGCTAGTGGCCCCAAAATATTAAATAACGTTCGAACACCTAACTGTTTTCTGACATGTGCCACATGTTTCATAGCAGAGTGATAAGCTTGCGCAATCATAAAACAAATATCCGTTTCTTGAAGAATTTGGGCACTTTGCTCTGCTGTTAAGTTAATATTCGCTCCCAACGCTTCTAAAACATCGGCACTCCCACACTTACTTGAAACACTTCTATTACCATGTTTTGCGACCGGTACGCCGCCTGCTGCAACAATAAACGATGATACGGTTGAAATGTTAAAGCTATTGAGCTCATCTCCACCCGTTCCTACGATGTCTAGAACATCTCGGTTCGTCTTTAGTTTAGTACTTTTCTCTCGCATCACTGCTGCACTAGCTGCTATCTCATCAATGGTTTCTCCTTTCATTCGCATAGCAGTCAAGTAAGCGCCCATTTGCGCATCCGTTGCCTGTCCTTCCATCATTAAATCCATGACAGCTCTAGCTGTTTCTGTCGTTAAATCTTTTCCAGAGAAAATAGCACTAATGGCCTCGTTAATCATCATTGACTCCCCCTAATTGAATGAAATTTTTAATCATTTGGCTACCTTGTTTCGTTAAAATTGATTCTGGATGAAATTGCAAACCATACAAGTCATGATCACGGTGCTTCACTGCCATGACTTCTCCATCCGTGCTCTCAGCAATGACCAATAAATCATCGGGCAAGGTGTGACGATCAGCAATTAGAGAATGGTAACGTCCCACTTCTAACAATGGCGGTAAGCCATTGAAAATAGGGCTGCCACTAGCAACATGAATGGTTGAGGCTTTACCATGAACAAGCGGCTTAGCATGAACAATATCCGCCCCATAAGCTTGGCAAATGGCTTGATGTCCTAAGCAGATACCTAATATCGGTACACGGTCTGCTAGTTCTTTAATCAAGTCTACGGATATACCAGCCTCCTCCGGTCGTCCAGGACCTGGTGAAATAACAATATGGCTAGGGTTTAGAGCAGCTAGCTCTTCAACAAGTAAGTCATCATTGCGAACGACTTTAATAGCTGTTTGGCTATGCTCTCCTAATAATTGGTATAAGTTATAAGTAAAACTGTCGTAGTTATCAATTAACACAATCATCTACTGTTCCCCCTGAGGAGCTAAAGCCGTCATCATTGCTCTAGCTTTGTTTTTTGTTTCTTGGTATTCGCTGGCAGGATCACTCTCAGAAACAATTCCCGCTCCTGCTTGAACAAAGACTTTGTCGTTCTTTCGAACAGCCATCCGAATGCCAATACACATTTCCATATTTCCCGTAAAGTCGATATAGCCTAACGCTCCGCCATAAGGACCTCTCTTTGTTTGTTCGAGCTGATCAATAATCTGGCATGCTCTTACTTTAGGAGCACCGGACAACGTGCCTGCTGGTAGAGCAGCCGCTAATACCTCAAGTGCCGAGACATCTGACCTAACTTTACCTTCTACTTTTGAAGAAATATGGCTGACATGAGAGAATTGCTTGATTTCACGATATTCTGTGACTTTCACACTACCGAACTCAGCTATTTTCCCAACATCATTGCGAGCCAAATCAACTAGCATATCGTGCTCTGATAATTCTTTTTCATTAGCTAACAATCCCTCTACTAGAGCCTTATCCTCAGCAGCGTCTTTCCCTCTTGGTACGGTTCCTGCTAATGGGAATGATGATACTTGGCCATCCCTTACCGACACTAACGTTTCAGGAGACGCACAGGCAATTTCTAAATCATCAAAGTGAAAATAAACCATGTATGGTGACGGATTGACGGTTCGCAATACCCGATAAGTTTGTAGTAAGCTACCCTCAAAAGGAGCTGAAAAACGATTGGAAACAACGGTTTGGAAAATATCGCCTTCGACAATATGGTGCTGAACTTTTTCAACCACTCGCTTAAAAGCTTCTTCCGTAAACAAGGGCTCGAACTCGCCTACTTTTTGCTTTAGGTCACTGTCCTTGAAGTCATTTGGTGTTAATAGCGTATCGGCCATATCTTTTAAGTCTTCTACAGCTTGTTGGTAATTAGCTTCTAGTTGATCTATTTTAATGTTGGCAATTAAGATCATCTTCTGGCGGAAATGGTCAAAGGCAATAACCTTATCCATAACCATCAGCTGGTAATCATAAAAGCCTTCGGGATTGTTGTCCGTTAATGTTAGACTCGGTTCCATATACTTCACACAATCATATGAAAAATACCCAACCAAACCTCCTGTAAATGGTGGCAAACCTTCGAGTTGTGGACTGTTATACTCTTGAAGGAGGTCTGAAATAGCGGCCATCGGGTCTTCTACTTTTTCTGTTGATGATTCAGCTAACGTTCGTTTCACTCTACCATCTGTGCAACTTAATACTAAGCTTGGGTTATAGCCTAAAAAGGAATAGCGACTCCAGTTGTCCTTTGTGACAACACTTTCCAGCAAGTAATAATGATCACTTTTTTTTCGAATATTATTTAATGCTTGAATGGATGTTGTTTGATCCGCAAACATCTCATAGGCAATTGGAATCACGCTGTATTCACTGGCTAATACTTTTGCTTCTGCTAACGTCGGTTTTATCATTACTAACACTCCCTTAAATCAAAATAAAAAACCCGCCCATGACTAATGAAAGTCAAGGACGGGTTTTGTTTATCACAAATCCGCGGTACCACCTTGTATTTACAGACACGACTGCCTGTACGCTCTGCAGGATACAACCATATCCCTCGCAACTGACGTATGCGTCACGTCGCAGAATACTCAGAAGCGATTGCTTCCTTTGACTGCGCCCTCCGTGGTCCATTTGATGCACTGCGTTGTGCGAGGCTCTCAGTAACCCTCACTCCCTGTAACTGCACGTTACACCGTTATCTCCACTTCTTCGGTTTTTATGCTTATGTAATTGTTTATTAGTATACGGTAATTTTTTTCAGAGTCAAGCGATAAATGATAAAAAGATGAGAAAAATAATCATTTACACATTTTTAAACAGCTGTCTGGAAATACTTCGGTAGCATTTGTTGGCGTTTATCAATGACAATAGAGCTGTCTTCAATCCCATTCTGTCTCAGTGTTAGAATCATATTGATGATAAATTCGTCACTACCAATCACATAGTAAACGGCATCTTTTTGCTGGCAAGTTTGATTGACCATACCGTAAAAGTCTTTTCTGCACTCGAACCAATGATTCGATAAACAGCCATTGCAAAATTGATCGAGTTCCTCTTTAAAAATAAATTCACCACTTGAATCAATGGTAATATTTTGAATAGTTGGAATATCTGATCGTTCTTTCATTAAGGAAATGATTAGCGGTCTAACCGCTGCAATCCCTACTCCCATTGTTAACAATACCACTGGCTTATGACTTTCTTTCAATGATAAATGAGAGACTGTTTTAAATAAAATCAGTTCATCACCAACAGTTAATTCAGCTAAACGCTCTTTAAATTCCGACGAACACTTGGTTCTAGTCGTAAAAGCGATATGGTTCTCACTCGGTAAACTGCAAATCGACATATGCCTTACCCACCCTTTATTTGGACTATCGCCTTCATCAAAGCCGACTAATCCAACGTGTGTCATGGCACCTGCTTCCCAATTAAAATCCTCTGGTTTTTCCAGAATATATGTTTTTGTTCCTTGTGATTCATCTATAATATCGACTATTTTTAGTCTGTGTTTGATCATGTCAATCTCCCCTTTCAGCAATGGAAAATGAGATAAAATTAAAATACGATTAAAAATAATTATATCAAACATTTTAAAAAATGGAAGAGGGAGGACTGATTATTCCACGTCTATCAAGCTTAATCCGTCTTCTTTTAGTTCATAAACGACATCACAGACTTCTCTTAGAAACAAACGATCATGAGAAATAGTGATGATTGCCCCTTGAAAATCACGACAAACTTGACGTAGTTCTGGCTGAGACAATGGTGAAAAGTTACGCGTCGGTTCGTCTAAAAGCAGGACATTTTTACCTAAGAGATCTATTTTTAGTAAAAAGAGCTTGGCTTGCTGACCACCAGATAACTCTGCTATCGGATGGGTCATCTCTTCCCTTGTAAACCGCATACTAGCCAAATAAGTCATGATTTGTGTTCTTTCCTCACTATCACCACTTTCTGTTAAAAAAGCAATCGGCGTCTGAGACAGGTCAAACTCATCTTGATAGGCTTGTGGCATATAAGCTGCAGCTATGTCAGGACGGTCTTTTAATTTTCCCCACATGAGTTTTAATAAGCTACTTTTACCAATACCATTTTTTCCTACAATTCCTACTTTTTGCTTTCCTCTTAGTAAAAACTGAACAGACTGGATGAGTGTATGACCATCCGGTGTTTGGACCATCTCATCTTCAAGTCGTAAAATGATTTTCCCATCAGCGAGTGGCTGAGTATGAGAAAACTTAAGTAGAATAGCATCTTCTGTAATCGGAATATCTTCAAACTGATCGGATTCTCGTTCAAATCGCCTTCCCATGGCCTTTACGCTATGCATTTTCTTCTTCAGCAAGCGTGCACCTGCTGGGTTTTGACGGCTGATGGTTTCTTGTTCATGGTGAACGCGGCTTTCAATTTGACGATACTTAGCCATCTTCTTCTCGTGCTCTTCACGTTGTTTGAGGGCTAAATCACTTTGTTTTTGAAATTTATTTTGTTTTTCGGTCATATAATCTTGATAGGACAAGTGTGAAACAGTCGCAACGGCTACCGTTTTATGGCGCAATTGTTCAAGATGAATGACTTTAGTAGCAGTGGCTTGAAGAAAGGCTTCATCGTGAGAAATATAAATGACTGTCAGTGGTGTTTGCTTAATAAAATTTTCCAACCAAGCTAATGTCTCCAAGTCTAAGTCATTTGATGGTTCGTCTAATAAGAGTAAATCGGGATTCAGTGCTAGCTGTTTCAGTAGCTGAACTTTTATTTTTTCACCGCCTGATAACTCGGCTAGCTTTTGTTTTGACGTCAGGCGATCGGCGTCAAAGCCTAGCTGACTAGCCAGTTGGTAGAGCAAGCTAAAATCCATTTCTAAAACATCGTCTTGATTAAAATAGTAGTCTTCTAAAGTTAGATTAAATAGTGGCTCTGGCAAACTTTGAGGTAAGTAAGCCAATCTACTAAAGTGGTTAATTTTTTGACCTTCAGCTTTGATATAATCATTAATTTTTGAGTCATCCATCAACCATTTTAATAGGGTTGATTTGCCATTTCCTTCCTCGCCAATAATGGCTAACTTATCGCCTGGATTAACGACAAACGACAGATCACGAACAAGATCTTTTAAATCCTTTAAATGGTGTAGGGTTAGGTGATTAACGTGTAACATAAATAAAACCTCCTTAAAACAATAAAACCGTCCACAGCTTTCTGTGGACGGTTTTATACAATCACTTTTAAGTAGGCGGAATAAGACCTTTATTCCTAGGCTGCTTGAAAATGGTTTGCTATCTAAAAAACCGTGACAAAGAAAGCTGCTCGGTAAGCAGTTTTTCTTCTTCAATTACCGATTTATTAGATAGTGTACATTTACACACAACCTTCCCTTTATTTGCCTTGATTATAACAAGACAACATTTATCATGCAAGCACTTCCAACTTCTAAAGAGGCCGTACTTGATAACGAAGGACTGTTTTTAAATTCTCAGCCTTTGTCCTTCTAAAATCAGATAAGTAAATTTCTTTATGTCTCAGTGATAAACGTTCATAGCCTTGTTCTGCTGCGTAGGCATCCATTAGGTCAAAGGTTTCCTGTTCCGTCTCATATGGTCCAATGTGTAGCATCTGCAAACACAAGCCATCCGTTAAAGACTCAAACTTTACCTCATCAATATGCTGAACTTTATTTTTAGCTTTGACTGTTTCCATAGCATATTGGATGGTTTCAGCTGTTACAAATTCTGGCTGTCTAATCATGATCTTATAACGTAAGTCATCTTTTTCCCATTGGTCTTTTTGACGACCCTCTAATGATAAATCCCAAACACCTTCCAAAGGATAAACAGTGTATTCAAAGTAATCGTCTGGCACATACATGGTTTTGTTCATCATCCGAATAGCATACGATAAGGCATACAGCACTTCAATTCGCTCAGAAAAATCGCTACTATTGGGATTGCCGCTACCCGTAATCGTAAAAAAATGCTGAGTTGGCACATCAATTAATTCCGGTTTACGCTTTGGCATATAAATGCCTTTTTCATGCTTACGCCATTCGTGCTTCATGCTAATCCGCCTCTTTTCGAGCTTTAGTTACTTATTATTTTACCTTAAATCAGACTAAATTGGCAGTTTAATCTGCTGTCGCGTTTTCTTCTGCGATGGCAGATAAATTTTGGACTACGCCAACTAAATCTTCATTTTTTACTTTGATTTCATTCGAAGACTCTTGCAGTTTCCCTACTACCTGTTTATTTTTTTCGATTGCTGTCGCAATATTCTCAAACTTAGACCTAGTATTTTCTACAATTTCGCCTTGTTGGGTCAACATATTTTTGGTTTCAGTCATCACTTCGACACTGTTTGTTGACGTGTCTTTCAATTCCTTAATAACTTGTTTAATCACTTCGTTAAAGCCTTTTGATTGTTCTGCTAATTTTTTAATTTGTTGGGCAACAACCGCAAATCCCTTGCCGGCTTCTCCTGCGCGGGCAGCTTCATAAGTATGTTCAATGGCTTCATTGACCTGACCGTTAATAAATGTCGTTAGTTCTATCAAATCAATTAATTCTTTTAGGACTTGGAATCCTTCATCTTTAGTTGCTTCCATAACATCGGTTGAATCAACTAATTCTGTTAAAATCATAAAATTATCTTCTACAATCCCACTAATATATTCAACACTCTCTGTCGCATGTTGCGTATCAATAGCTTGCGAGGTTGCGCCGCCAGCAATATTCTCAATCGCTATAGCAATTTCATTTGAGCTTGTAGAACTCAATTGTAAGGTCATTCTTTCATCTACAGAATGTAAGATGAGATTTCTTGAATAATTAAATGTTGTCACACTCATTGCAGTTATTGCAATTAATATAGCTGGTATAATCAGCATCAATAAATTAAAACTTAACTTTGGCAATACACGTTTCTTAGTCATTTCCCTCTCTCCACTTCTCCCTAAAAACCTTAGCGACATGACGATATAGTTTATATCGGTATAGTTACAATATTGTTTAAGTAAGAAAGGAGAAATGTCGAGTGAGCCTCAAAATTTACGCCAGTCGACAGTTCACGCCATAATAAAAGGCATCAAGAAGTTTTTTACCTTCCTAATGCCTTCATTTTAATATTCAAATGATAAATCGGTAATGCCATCCAATACTTTCGCATAGCGTTCGCTATAGTAGCGTGCCATTGGCAAGTTTTGATCCAAGTAGTTACCACAATCGCGAGCAGCTGCTCCTGGAATTTCTCCCTCAAAGCTCGCCGCAAATTGGAATGTTTCTTTCAGTAATTGTAGGACATCAGCTGGTTGAACAGCTTCTGTTAAAATTAAATAAAAGCCAGTACGGCAGCCCATTGGTCCAAAGTAAATCACATCATCTTTAAAAGTTGGATGATTTCTTAAGAAGGTTGCTCCAATATGCTCGATCGTATGAATCTCTGCTGTATTCATAACCGGTTCAAAGTTTGGTGCTGTAAAACGTAAGTCGTATGACTTAATCGTTTGTCCACCTACTTTATCCTCACGAGATAAATAAAGGCCTGGCTTTAGGTTTAAATGATCGACTGTAAAACTTGCAATTTTTTCCATGTTAAATCGCTCCTTTTTTGTTGTAGATTTGGTTTAGATAGTAAAAAAATACCCATCCCTTTGCCTATCAACTATTGATAAACAAAGGGACGGATACTTCCGTGTTACCACCCTTATTCACAGTTGCTTAAAATCAACTGCCTCATTGATTCCGCTCAAAAAAGCTGAAATCTGACAAGATAACGGTTGCTGCCGTATAAGTAGCGTAAACCACTTATATACTCCGAGTTCATCTTCACTGCTTTTATCACTGCCCTTTTCCACCAGCCGGGCTCTCTCTATGTGATGCGTGCAGTTACTCTTCTCTTCACTGTATCAACTATGATTAGTGAAACTTTATCATTGTTTTCTAATGTCGTCAATAGCTTTTAGTGAACCTTTTGCACTCTGCCGACAATTCCATTTTCCAGCATCACTTTAATGCCGTGCGGGTGGTTAGGTGATTTGGTCAATAATTTAGCAACCACACCTTCTGTCAGTTTGCCGGTACGTTGGTCTTGTTTTTGAACGACGCTAACGTGAGCGCCAATTGTAATATCTGCTCGTTTTTTTCCATCCATGTTATCTCTTCCTTTCAAAAAGACAGCTGGGCAACAGTTGCCCAGCCATTCTCGCTTCTCTTATAAATCTAATTCAATCAATAGTGGTGCATGGTCTTGACGGGTGCCAGAATCAATAACTTCTGAACGCAATACTTTGTCAGCAATACGATCACTCACAAGGCTGTAATCAATTCTCCAGCCTGAGTTATTGATTTTACTCGTTTTGACGCGCTGCGCCCACCACGTATAAGCACCTTCGATGTTTCCGTGTAAGTGACGGAAAGAATCGGTGAAGCCACGAGCAAGTAAGTTAGTAAACCCTTGACGCTCTTCATCGGTAAAACCAGCTGAAAAGTGGTTACGGTCTGGATGAGCCAAGTCGATTTCCTTGTGGGCAACGTTAAAATCGCCCATCGCCACTACTGGTTTTGTTTGGTCTAATTGTGCTAGGTAATCAGCATATTTTTCATCCCAAATTTGACGATCTGCTAAACGAGCCAATTCATTTCCTGCATTTGGTGTATAAACTTGTGTAACGAATAAATCGTCTAATTCAAGCGTAATCATACGGCCTTCACAATCCATGGTTGTAGGTGCCCCAATTTCTGGGAAAGTGATAATTGGGTTTAATTCTTTTTTATATAAAAATAAAGTTCCTGCATAACCCTTACGAGCTGGCTCAACCGAACTACGCCAAACTGATTCGTAGGCTGGTGCTAAGTCGGCTAGTACTTCTGTATGTTTTTTCGTTAAACCTGCCGCTGATAATTTTGTTTCTTGTATGGCAACCACATCTGCGTCTAAGGCAATGATGTGCTTGAACGTTTCGCGTGTTAATAAAGCACGTGCTGAATCGCTAGTTAAACCAGCATTTAATGAATCAATATTCCAAGAAATAAACTTCATGTGTTTCTCCAATCTATGTTTAAATGTGATACTTATATACTACTTTATTTTAAGCCTGCAAGCTAGAAGTTCGGCTTAAAAGACGATCGGTGCCACCGCATTTTGTAAGGCAGCCACAATACTCCAACCAGCAATACGTGGTGTGCGCGAATAAATATTCAATTCAGTCTTGATTTCATCGCCTTCGATTTCAATTTTATAATCATCACCGACAAAATCAGGGACGACATCGATGTTTAAGGTTGTTTGGTCTGGACCAGCGCTGGCTAGTGCCGTCGCAACAGCAACATTATAGTGGAACGGCAATTGTTGAATCGCTTCGGTCGTTGAACCGGTAAAGGCACGCTCTGGTTCTGTAATAAAGGGATAGTGTGACTTAAATAATGGTGAATAAAATAAAGAACGGATTGATTTTTTAGACGTCATCGTTGCCTTAATAGGACTCATCAAAGCAGCGGTCCTTAAAACATCAAAACCACCGACAGCACCACTAGCAATATAGACGCGCTTACCTGTTTCTCTAGCTGTTTGTTGAACACTTTGATAAAGGTCTGCATCCGCAAAAGCACCTGCTGTCACCACAACTAAGTTTGATCCACTTCTTAAAACGTGTTCACTGTAATCTCGAACTGCTTGAGGAGACGCCGCCTCTGATGTAAAGTCAGGTTTTAAAGCCATTAATTCCTCAATTGTTGCACAAGCTTGGCAATTAAAATGTTCTGCAAAGGTGCGCGTGCGTTCGTCGCTTCGTCCTAAAACGCCAACTAATTCAAATTCTGGCAACAAGCCATCTTGATAGGCCTGAGCTACAATCCCATTTAAATGACCCGGTCCAATCAGTGCTAATCGATACTTTTCCATCTCTGTTTCCTCCATCATTGCTTTTTATTAACATATTGAAAGACAACATTCAGTTTATCAGATTCCGTGACAGACCTCAATAGATGGTTAGAAGTAGTGGTTGCTTCTAGTGTGAGATACAGGCTGTCAAAATCGGCTGTATCTCACACTAGAAGGTGGAAATGTAAGATACAGCATAGCTCTAGCGACTTGTATCTTACATTTTGACTGCTCAATGTAAGATACAGCACTTTTTTATAAGCTGTATCGTACATTACGATAAAAAGAAGCTGGGATTTCATCCCAGCTTCACCTTACTATACTGTTTCTTTCGTTAAATATTTTGCTTCGAAGGCATCTAGCAATGCGCGTGCTTCATCAGTTGTTTGAGTATCCATCAATTGGATTCTCAAATCATTAGCACCTCTAAATTCACGCAAGTAAATTTTAAAGAAGCGACGCAATGGTTTAAACAAACGCGGATTAGCTGCCGAATGTTCATCAAACAACTCTAAGTGGAATCGCATCAAATCAATCAGTTCTTTTGGACTATGGTCTTTTGCTTCTTTTTCAAAAGCAAATGGATTTTGGAAAATACCGCGGCCAATCATGACGCCATCAACACCGTATTTTTCAACTAGTTCAAGCCCTACTTGGTAGTTAGGAATATCACCATTAATGGTTAACAGCGTCTGTGGCGCAATCTCGTCACGCATTTTCTTAATTTCTGGAATCAATTCCCAGTGAGCGTCAACTTGGCTCATCTCTACTTTTGTACGAAGATGGATGGATAGGTTGGCAATATCTTGTTCCAACACATGACGCAACCATGTTTTCCATTCGTCAACTTGAGCATGCCCTAGACGTGTTTTCACACTAACGGGTAATCCACCAGCCTTAGCTGCTTGAATCAGTTCAGCTGCTACTTCAGCACGACGGATTAGACCAGCGCCACGGCCATGTTTAAACACATTCGGTGCCGGGCATCCCATGTTCAAGTCGACACCTTTAAAGCCCATTTCAGCCATACCGATACTCATTTGTTTAAAGTATTCTGGTTTGTCTCCCCAAATGTGTGCCACAATCGGCTGTTCGTCTTCTGTAAACGTCAAACGACCTCGCACACTTTCAATGCCATCTGGGTGGCAGTAACTTTCACTATTTGTAAATTCTGTAAAATAAACATCAGGAGCTGCCGCTTTAGCAACCACATGACGGAAAACCACATCAGTCACATCTTCCATTGGTGCTAAAATAAAAAATGGACGTGGTAGCTCTTGCCAAAAATTCTCTTTCATAGTCAATTCCCTTCATCCTTACTCTTATCTAGTCAAAATGAAAAAGCAGGTCTAAGATCTGCTTTTCCCAAAACATATCGAACGTATCGTCTGCAACATTTCTTCAATGACTTATATTAGCACAATCTTGTCTGTTAGAACAGAAATAAGTGCTATTTTTAGCAGACTCTCATCCACTTTTAAAAAGAAAGCAGGTTTGCAATGACTTGACTCAGCGTAAAAAAGTAGACAGATGTATCGAAGTGCGATATACTATTTATACATCGTAGCTCGATACATCTAGACTCGATACAAAAAATGAGGTGACCTTAATGGATCAACGACTGAAACGCATTTATATACCAATGACTGAATCCAGTTTCTATATTTTGTACTGCCTACAAGAAGAAATGCACGGCTACAGTATTGGCAGTAAAATAGAAACACTGACTGGAGGCGATATGACAATTAGCCCCGGCACCATGTACGGTAGCTTATCAAAAATGGAAAAAGACGGACTAATTCGCTTTATTCGAGAAGAAGAGAAACGAAAAATTTACCATATTACCGAACTCGGAAAAACTTTCTTACAAAAAGAAATTAGCCGTATTGAGCGGCTCTACCAAAATAGTAAAGGAGTTGTTACTCATGCCAAACCTATTGAAGTCTTTTAAATTTTTTACTATTGCTGATTATGAAAAAGAGGAAGCCTATCTCTCACAAATGAGCAAAAAAGGCTACCAGCTTAAAGCTGTCCAGTTTCCGGGAATTTATACCTTTGAGAAAGCTGATGCAGAGCCTTACGCTTACAGACTGTATTTAAGAGATGCTAAAAAAGAAGATTTTGACAGTTACATCCAACTTTTCACAGATAGCGGTTGGGAGTATGTGACTGAGTTTGCGACTTTTTCATACTTCAAAAAACCATTAAGCGATAGCAACACAGAATTATTTTCAGACAACCAATCGCGGCTAGATATGGTCAAAGCTATTTTTTATAGTCGGATGTTACCAATATTGGTTATATTTACAGTCATTATCGTGCCTAACACCAATCTGTTGTTTCAGCGTGTTCATTTTGGGGGAAGTGGTGTAATTAACGTTTTATCCCTATTCCTATTAGCCCTCTATCTGCTCTATGTCATTATCATTATCTACTGTGGGTTCGGTTTATACCGTTTAAGTAAACGATATACCGAGCAATAATAAAGTAGCGCCAGCCTTCTCGCTGGCGCTAATTTCATTTATGATAAACCATTTCCGCAAACTGGCCGTATTAGTTGACCTTTTTAATTTAAATCGTTTCAAGTCTTCTTTTTGTGTAATACATAATTATCCGTTGTCGGATAAGACTGATCAATCTCTAGATGGTGCATGAACGGTGCCGCTTTTTCTCTTGTATTCAAATGGAACACCTCATCTATTATTTGTCTTTATTATACGATCTTTTATATTATTTTAATAAGAAAAGCGGACAAGTCCGCCTTGGCCTATGAAAAAATAGGAAATTTGACCCTGAATGAGCAGCGAAGCGCGCAATGGGGCAAATTTATCTTTTTTTCACTAGGTCAGGACTTGGGAGCTAGACATTGATGGCTGAACTTATAATCCCCTAGTCTATAAAAAAACCTTGCAACTGTCCGGTAGACAATTGCAAGGTTTTAAAGGATTATTTAAATTCTTTTTCGTAAGCAAGCAAGGCTTCTGTTTCGTCACCTGTTGTTGAACGAACAGAGTAAACAATATTCAAGAAATGTTCAGATACACGTTGTAGCGAGAATAAAACAGAGTATATGTTTTTCGATACTTCGACTGAACAAACGCCTGAGTTCAGACGTGCAACGTGCTCTTTACGTGTTGCAGAAATCATTTTAATAATTTTCTTCTGAAGCTCTGCTACATCTTGGAAGTTTTCAACTTCACGCGTTTTCAAGGTGTCGAAGCCTAAATCGAACATATCAGAGATATTTCTGTAAATCTCTTGTAATTCCTCTTTCGTCTGTTCTGAGAAGGATAGCTCACGTTTTTTCAAATCGTTAGTATCTTTAAATAGTAACATCGCATAGTCACCAATACGTTCAACGTCATTGGCAACGTGGTGTAAACTACCGATTAAAGCTTCATCATCAGCAGATTGTGTTGCAGATGAAATTTTAATAAAGTAGTCTGCAAGTTGATTTGTTAAGAAGTCAATGCGGTCTTCTACTTCATTAATTTTTTTCTTTTCGCTCGTATCACCGTTGATTAATGCTGAAAAGGCACGGTTCAAGTTTTCTTTTGATAAAACAGCCATATCAAACAATTCCATTAAAGCTTGCTCGATTGCAACTGTTGGTGTTTTCAAGAAACGTTCGTCGATATACTTCAACTCTTGACTGTCTTCTTTTTTATCTTTGATCATTTTATTAACCAAGTTAACGAGTGGATCTAAGAAATAAAGTAAAGCAAGTGTGTAAATCGTATTGTAAATCAAGTTGAATGTTGCCAAGCTAAATTGAGGTTGAGCTGGGAACATTCTTTCAAAAACGGAAACAATTGGTGCTCTAAAAATTATTAAAATAATAGTAAATGAAATTGCCCCAATCAAACTTGTTAGTACGTGGAATAAGGCAATGCGTTTTCCTTTAGCATTTGTTGTTAGTGATGCCATAATCCCATCACTACATGTTCCAATGTTCGCTCCCATAACAAGGAAGAATGATTGGTCAATGTTTTGAATAACGCCAGTTGCTAAAAAGGCAATAAAGATACCTGTTGCTGCTGAAGACGATTGGATAATCGCTGTAAAGAGAATACCTAAAATAACAAGTAAAATCGGTTGTTGCATAATTTCAAATTTAAAGACTTTAGACAGTTCAATACTCAATATTGAATCAGTACCGCCGATAGCTGATTCCATTACTTCCATACCGATAAATAACATACCAAATCCGATTAGAAATGGCGCAATTTTATTTAGCTTTTCATTTTCAGTTGAGAAAATAATCAAAACTCCCACGAAAGCGAAAGCCGCAAATACAGAACTGATACTAAAGCCACCCTTGCTAACACCTGAAAGAGCAAAGATAAAGGCTGACAACGTTGTTCCAACTTTTGATCCTAAGATAAAGCCAGCACCCTGCTTCACAGATACAATACCTGCATGGGCTAAACCAACTGTCATAATTGATGTTGCGGAAGACGATTGAACAAGTGCGGTGGCACCAATACCGATACCGTAGTTCACTGTTCTGTTTTTGTTAATTTTCTTGAAAATATTTCTAATTCCGGATCCTGCGCTCTGTTCTAAACCATTACTCATTTGCTTCATACCAAACATAAATACGGCAACGCCGCCTAGCATAAGCAGTACATCCATTAAAATTTCCATTGTATTTCTCCCAATTTCCCTTCTTGATTTCCTATTTTTTTACACTTCGTTTCGTTTTTCTAAAAGCACTACGCACTCCACATGTGTCGTATGCGGGAATTGATCAACCGGCTGAACCGTGATCAACTCATAACCAAAATCTCTTAACCATGTTAAATCATCGGCTAAACTCTTTGGACTACAAGAAATATAAACAACCTTGTCCGTCCCAAAGCGAGCAATACTTCGCATCACTTTTCCACCAGCCCCACTTCTGGGTGGATCTAATACGAGTAAATCTGGGAATCCCCATGTTTCTTTTAAGTCGATCAATCCTTGGCGGGCATCACTTACCACAAAATAGGTGTTGTCCAATCCATTGTCGGTCGCATTTCGTCGTGCAGATAAAATTGAATTTTCCACAATTTCAATACCTGCGAGTTCTTTACTTCTTTCGGCAAGCGGAAGACTAAATGTCCCCACCCCACAGAATAAATCTAGGACGCGCATATCTTTGTTAACGTCGGCCATTTCTAGTGCCAGTTCAACTAGTTTTTCAGCTTGAACGGGATTGGCTTGGAAAAAGGTATCCGGCCAAATGCGGTATCGGAAACCATTTAATTCGTCATTCATATAGTCTCGGCCATGTAACACATAAGTGGCATCGGCTTGGACACGTTCTGTAGCTGAGGCATGTTCAATCCATTGTAGGCTGACTAGATTGGAGAACTGATTCGTTAAGCGATCAACCAAGTCATCCACTGCTGGTTGAAGTTCAGCTGGCTTTTTCGTTGCATAAATAACAACCATTAACTCGTCTAGCGCAAAGGAATAGCGCAGCAATAAATTACGCAATAGACCCTCTTGTTCGATTTTGTCATAACCAGGTAATTGGTGATGATGTTGCCACTCACTAACGATTTGCTTTACCTCAATCATCATTTTAGGCGCCAAAATAGAATCCTCCAAGTCAATCACTCGGCGGAAATTACCTTGTTGAAAGAGTCCGAGCTCACCATTTGAGCCAAAGGTAAACTCCATCTTGTTTCGATAGCGGTTTGGTTCATCCATACCGATAATCGGTTTAACAAGACTTGTATCGAATTTTTTTTCAGCTAAGTAGTCTTTTACCATATCCATTTTATAAGTAAGTTGATCCTTATAATGCATATACTGTAACGGCGTACCGCCTGGAACAAACTTATCCGTTGGAACTGCTAAATTCCGAGACGGACCTGGCTTCAATAATTCATCGTACTCAACGACTGCTTTACCACGACCTTTTGCGTTGTCAATTGTTACACGAACGACATCTCCTACCACAACATTGGTCACATGAATATGTAAACTTTTTCCATTGGACCCTCTGTCAGGTGGGTGGATATGACGGGCATAACCGTAACCATCTGAATTAAGTTTCTGAATTGTAATATCAAGTACTTCTGCTGGATAACGCTTCTTTTCCATTTATTCACCTCAAAGGTTTGTTGTACGACTAAATCTTTGAACTGACACACAGTCATTCATGTAAATTTCTCAATCTTGTTTATTATACTAAAAAAGAATACAAATCACTATAATATTTACATGAGAGAATGAAAAAAATCACATTCGCTTGGACAAGATTGCTTATTTGGCTAGTCATGATAGCTTTTAGTGGTTAATTTAGCCATTAGAGATGTGGCAAAATTATTATGCTTTTTTTCTTAGGATTGCACAGGTGTTAGGTTTTTCAGAGAATGGATGGGTCTTTTTTAAACTCCAGATCAAGCAAAAACCCCATTCTATTTTTTCTAGGATAGGGTTTAACAGCTCATAATCTATTGAAATAAAATCATTTAAGTTCTCTGCCATGGTTGGATGGGGAAAGACTTGATTGACTAGAGCTTTTGCAAGTATGTGATGATCCATGATGTATAAAACCATCGTGTTGCTAAAGGTGTGAAGCGACAGTTAGCATAAATTAATAGTAGCGCACCAACAATCAGAAAAATAATAGCAGCAATAATGACATAACGGCTCCTTTTTTCATTTTGTTTCACTCCTTAAAGGTGGTGTGACTAATTCATTGGGTTAGTTGACTTCCCATACTTATCTTCTAAGAATGCAATCGTAGCAAGTATTAATTTTTCTAGTGCATCAGTGTTTATATCGGAGAGTCGCTTAGCGTAGATGCATGCTTTTCCCATTTTAAATTTACCCAGATTTTCTAATAAATACTCGTGCTCTGGATTTCCTGTAAAGACATATAAGGAGATGGCGGCTTTGCGAGGGGAAAATGCCACTAATGGCCAATCGCCTTCTTGTTTGCTGCGGTCAGACTTATAATGGTACGTTCCAAATCCAATCATCGACTCACCCCACAACTTAGGTGGATAGCCAGTCACTTTTTGCATAAATTTCACTAGTTCAAAACTATCCTCACGCTTTTGTTGGGTGTTCGCGAAGGTGGTGATAAATTCATGAACATCTCCATCATTTTCCTTAGTTTTTAACTCTGCCATGTTAATTCCTCCTCTGTCTGTGTTAAGTCTATTGTAAAGCAGCACAAGGTTAACAACAATGAATAGGATTGTTGGTATCGTAGAATTTGAAAGTCCTTTTCGGTTTCAACTTCCGTTCAAACTAGCAAAACCCTCTTTTGAAAGCTATTTTTTACTTTCAAAGGAGGTTTTGATGTGTATTTCCGTTTTTGAAAATGGAATTCTGTTTGCAAGAGAGGTTTTTAGCTCAAATTCCGCTTTTGCAAATGAAAATCTGCTTGCAAAGAACGTTTTTCCGCATAGAGACACAAAACCATCCCAAATCTTTTTGGGATGGTAAAATTTTTATTTTTCTACGCGTGCTAGTGCGACTACGGTTTCCACGTGGAACGGACAATGCCGTGAATAACAACAGTACAGGGGAACAAATCCACCCTCTATGTGTGCGGGAACATATCGACCAAATAAATCTGAAAAACTGTCAGATAATTTTGCATTCCATCTGCAAGTCATAGGGCTCGTCCTCTATGCAGGAAGCAATGGGATCAGCACTCCGGCGGAAGCCTATTGCGGTGTAAAAACGAATTGTTTCTTCCGCACTGCAGCAGGAAGCATATAAAGCATGCGCCCCCCGTTTTAAGGCTTCTTGCCTGGCAGCATCAAGCAAGGCGCGTCCTATTCCTCGACGGCGATAATCTGAAGAGACATGAAAACTGTCGATAATCAGGCGGTCTTTGTTCAGTCGTGGAAGTAGCATAATCTCGCCAACTACTCGATTTCCTTCAAAAGCACAGTAGGTCACATATTGCCCGCTGAGAATCTCCTCTGCTTTTTCAATGCGGCGTTCATCATCCCAGTCTTCAGTAAAGGGATTGTAAACCAATCTCAGCTGACCATCTTTTAGACGGTATACATTCTTCACTTCTTGATATCGCCTAAAATCATTAAGAGAATTGCGACCGAAATTGTTTTTATCAGCAAGTTTTATTTCCAATGAATTTATCCTTTCTTACGAATATATTGTATGTAGGCGTAGGCTCATTTCCTATTTTCTTGACAAAAGAACTACCGTCTCCACATGCGGTATCACATTAGTCTTATACAATTTAACAAAACTAATTCTCTAGGGGGTGAATTTAGAATTTTTTACCCCTTTTGATTACACTTACATCGTTAAGTACCTTTTATTTTCACGTTATAAATAATCAAATTCATATTGTAAAAAATATTAATCTTACTTATTGTAATATCTATCACAATAATTCTCAATATATTTCATAGCATTCTCTGTCCCATTTTCTTTAGATAGAGCACTTTTTATATCCTGAGCCTTTTGCTTTACTTCAGCTTTTTCTAATTCTTTAAATCTGCTAATTAGTTCTTCAGTTGTAACTTCAATTTCTTTTATGGGTTTTAAAGCATATCCTAACTTATATAGTCTATTTGCCCAAAAAGGCTGATCCACTGCAAAAGGTATAATTATTTGTGGATTGCCACTTTTTAATGCAGCTGCCATCGTTCCAACTCCACCATGATGTATTATTCCTTTAGCTAAAGGAAATAACAACGTATGCGGAGCCGCTTTTATTGTTAAAATCTCTTCTTCCTTTTCAAAAGTAATTCCACTATTACCCGCTATAATAATTGCACGATTATCGGTTTCTTTTAGTGCCTTAACTAATTTCTCCTTGAATAGATCTGGTGACTTCAGGGGCATGCTGCTAAAGGAGATTACAATGGGTTCTTTTCCCAAATTAATAAACTTAAGTATTTCTTCCTCAAGTACTTCAATTTCCGTATCAAGATAGAAAAATCCTGGTAAATACACTTTATCTGCCCAACTTTTCACATCTTTAAATAAATACGAACTAATAGGATAGATGATAGGTATCTCTCTACCATCAATGTTAAATGTGTACTCACCACTTTTTCGCTTAGGTAAGTTTAATGTTTTCTCTCTAAAATCATTTACTTCCTTAATACTAGCACTTTCTGCCTTATCCATTACTTTATATGTTAATTTATTAATGACTTTACCCAAGTTTCTGGTAGGTGATATTGCTAGATTCGGAAACTCTTCAATTGGATAGGTTATTGGAACGGGCGGCATACTGATACAAGGAATGCCTAAAAACTTTGCTATATCAGGCGCTCCAAAAGCTTTCGGATGATAAATAATTATATCTGCTCCTTGTGCACTTTTATAAAAGTCATCTAATGTTTTTCTAAATGCTGGATTCACTACATCTTTTAAATAGCGCTTAGTCTTTATGGGGTGTTTCAAAGCATCATTAAATACCATTTTCCCTTCTTCAGTCTCAAGCATAGCCATCAAATCACTTGTAGCCGCTTCAAACGCAACACCATTTCCTTCAATAAAATGTTGAAAACTTTTCCCGGTACATATTACTGCACTATGCCCTTTTGATATTGCGGCTTTTGCTAGGGCAACATAAGGTTGCACATCCCCTCTTGAACCAAGTGTAAATATTGCTATTCTCATAAAAATTCCTCCTTATATACAGACTGTTTTAATACTTTCGCCCATCTCTTATATTTCCCCATAATATCATCCAATTCAACTTTTTCATTTAACTTTAATCTATTGGATAAGTAGCCATCCAGTAATAGTATCAACATTTCTATTATTTGTTCTGGTTTTATATCTTCTTTAAATTTTTTAAGTTCTATATTGCTAAAATACTTTTTAATTGTGTCTTCTGCCAAATTAACTGTATCCAAATTTATTATGTTCTGAACGAATTGTTGGTCAGAATTACGGACTTTAGCTAAAAAATCTATCAAATATGGATTCTCAGCAAAGAAAATACATTTGTTTTCTATTACTATTTCTAATTCTTCAAAAAAATCAGTTTTATTAGATAAGTCAATTCTAAAGACTTTACTGGTTATTAGTTCCTCTGCATAATTATATAAAAACGCAAATATGTTTCCTTATTCTTGAAGTAATGAAATAATACGCTCTTAGATATCCCAGCGCTTTTCGCTATATCTTCTGTAGATGCTTTTTTATATTCAAATCTTGCAAAATATTTAATGCCTGCATTAATTATATCCATCTGCTTTTGTGATTCTAACTGATAAAATCTTTTATTCATACTTCCTCCTATTGACCAAATCGGTTAATCTATGCATATAAGTATAGTTCGTTGACTATTCTTTTCAAGGCCCTAATTCTTTAAAACTATATGCTCTAAGTAAAAATAGTTTTTATTGTTTGTTCATTATGGTCTATTGTGTTTAATAAGATATCTAATCTGCCTTTAGCACTAAACTTCACCCTTTTGATAAAGGTTTTGACCCCACGGAGTAAGTTTTTGTCACCCCCTTATGCTCTTGCCAAATCAGTTATATAAGGGGGTGTTTTTTTATCTACATAAATAATTATGGAAAACCTATGCCTTAACTAAAATATCCTTAGTTCGGCGTAATAGTTAGACCACCTACACAAAAATTCTCTCAAACTCTTAGTCTGAGAGACATAAACGCACTTAAATATTTTCGGTTCTATAATATATGGTGTTAGTGAATCGAAATGTGATATGCTCCCCCTAAAGTAGACACTTAAAAAAGTAAATCTACTTTAGGGGGATTTTTTATGCGTTCAAATAGTAGACATGCAACTGAAGAAATCGAAAGATATATTTTGATGTATCTTAAGGAAGGATTCAGTTTCAAAGAATTAAAAGAAGACTATGGCTTATTAGTTAATTGGACGTCCTTTAGGGATAAAGTCTTAAGATATCAAGAACATGGTATTAATGGGATTCAAGTCAAATCTAAGTCTAATAAATATAGTAAAGAATTTAAGGACTTAGTCGTGAAAGAATATTTAGAAGATAGATTACCTATAGGTCAGCTAGCTGTTAAATATAATATACCAAAAGTTAATACTATTCGGAGCTGGATAAATAAGTATACTAAAGGGGAAGAAATTATGAGTTATTCTCCAAAATCCGAGGTGTATACGATGATAGGTAAAAAATCCACGCACGAAGAAAAAATCAAAATAGTCCAAGACTGCCTAGCCAATAATTTGTCTTATAAAGAAACTGCTGAAAAGTATCAGGTATCCTACAATAACGTGTATTCATGGGTTAAAAAATATAAGAAGCATGGTCCTGACGGACTAGTGGATGGACGAGGTCGAGGGAAACCAAACTCTGTTCAAACGGAAGAAGACAGAATCAGGGCTGAAAATGCGGCCTTGAGAGCACGAAATGAGTATCTAGAAACGGAGAACACGGCGTTAAAAAAGTTAGAAGAAGTGGAAAGAGAGTTGATATTACGCAAACGAGGTATGAAGCAGAATACCAAACAATTAAGAAATTACAAAAAGAAGGATTCAAATTAATCCATCTCTGTCATGCTTTAGGTGTGAGCAGAGCTGGTTATTATAAGTGGCTGAAACGCAAGCCGACTGTGGCGGAAAAACGGCTGAGAAAGCTTGTTGAATTAATCCTTCAAGTCTATAAAGAGCATAAAGGTATTTATGGTTATCGTCGAATCACGATTTACTTAAATCATTTCTTGAACGCTAAAGTAAACCATAAGTGTGTCTGTCGTTTGATGAATTTACTGAACTTGAAAGCCGTTATCCGTCGGAAGCGCTACGCCTACAAGCGCCACAACCCGTTACATATCGCTGAAAACATCCTCAATAGAGAATTTGAGAAGGAATATCAATCGATGGAAGTCTTATTAACCGATGTGACAGAATTTAAGTATGGAGAAAACAGCAAAGCTTATCTTAGTGCTATATTGGATTATGGCGAAAATAAAATCGTGGCCTTAAAACTATCTAAACACAATAACAACGCCTTAGTTCGTGATACATTCCAGCAAATAGTAGATGATATTGTACCAACCCAAACACTTATTCATAGCGATCGAGGATATCAATACACGTCATACGGCTTTAATGATTTTGTGAAGAAACATCAACTCACCCACAGTATGTCTCGTGTGGGAAAATGCATTGACAACGGTCCAATGGAGAACTTTTGGGGCATTATCAAAGAAGAAATGTATCGGCTGAAGACTTATATGAGCTTTGAAGAATTAGAGCGTGATATTGAACAATATATTGGTTTTTATAATACCCAACGGGTGACATTAAAAATGGACTTAAGCATTCCGGCATAAAAAAACCATGCATGAAAAGTATCATACATGGCACAAAGATTTTGTTTATTTACCTGTCTACTTGACAGGGGGCAGTTCATTCGATTCACCAACACCATATATTATAGAACCAAAAAACCATCCCAAATCGCTTTGGGATGGTAAAATTTTTATTTTTCTACGCGCGTTAGTGCGACTACTGTTTCCACGTGCGTTGAGAGTACACTCTGTATCTTCCTACTATAATAATGGTTGTTTATGATTTTTGAGTTGATAGATTGAATAGGTTTGTGGAAACAAATCACTCAACCGTCACTTCTCTTTTGCTTAAATTTGAAAAGATAGCTACTTGCCTGTTTCAATCCATCAAGTTCATCAAATTTATGACGACTTATCTCTTTGGTATCACGATTGACTAAAACGACCTCGTAAGAGTCAGGGTTATCTAACATAGAATTATATTCATTAATCGACATTTCAAATTCTGTAATTGATGATTTTACCTCAAAGTACATATTCCCATTCTCTGGGTCATGAACCCACATATCACAAACAATTCCGTTTGGTGGCTGCTTATTACGATCTGAAGATTTACTAGAATATTTCGAATTCCAAATTACATTAAGTTTTTGATTCTGAGTCAATTCAGCGTAAGCAATTTGTTCTGCTGTTTCACCAGCATCATCATTTGCGGAGTTTCTATTATCATAATCTCGTTTACTTCTTTCTCCATTTCGTGTGTTCTTACCTTTCCTACTAACACTATTCGATGGTTCAAGAATGGTTTGAACAGTTGATGTTCCTTCAATAGAGATGCCAGATTTTTCTCCGTTCAAATCAACATCATTTTCTTTAGTAACGAATTTCAGTATATCTTCTCTTAAACGGGACGGAATACCAAAATACAGTAAGGAAGAAACTTTTTGATGACCTCTAATATAATAATCAAAATCATCTATTGTAATAGCTGCAACCGTGACTAACTCTTCGACATTAGTATCATACAGGCCATCAATGTCAATTTCATCAGTAATTGACACACTTAGCTCTGGAAATCTCTTCTTACTTTCTTTCTCAATGTCGACTTGAACTGAATTTGGAATTTCAGAAATCTCAAATTGATAATCTTTGTATCTATCAGTTTTTTCTAGGAATGTTTCTTTGAGTATTTCATCATCGCTTTTATTTGCATTGCTATATAAAATCTGGCGGTAATGTTCCGCTTTCTTATCTAGATAAGATCTTAATTTCAGTTTCCAAAATTCACGAATATCCAAATGAATCAATTCTGACAATCCATTCAAATCCTCAATATCTTTTGAAATGCTTTCTAGAGCTATCGCCAACAATTGATACTCTTCTTCTTTTAATGCATATGAATAGTCAATTTCAAAAATGGTAGGATATTCCTCTTCATTTAGTCCATTTGATAACAAAAAGTCATTAACTTTTTTATTTAACGCATTTTCGCTAAACAATAGCTCAAACGATTCATTCCACTTATCTACACCGAATTCTTCAGTTATTTTTCTTTGTTTATGTTCCGTATCTCGGGAAATTAACAATTCAATCAAATTCAAATCTAAGCTTAGATTTAACACCTGCTTGAATATGTCTACGATTGTTGAAGAAAACGTATCAATCAAACGTAATTGATTAATTTCAATAGAATTAGCAGGTAATTTTAAGTAGAATTTTCCTTTACTTTCCACAAAATAATAATCTTCAAAAACGATTGACTGACCATCTTGCTCAACATCTTTAGCAGATATTTTGCTGCATGGAATAATCTGAATACGTTTTAATGAACTAACATTCTTACTATTGTCATCTATCGTAGATAATACCGCAGTTTTGATATCATCAATCTCTTTTTTGAAATCCTCAGAATAATCTTCCAATAACTCAAATGTTTCCAATTTTAAATTTGTTTTGAAGCGTTCAACCCCAAGCCATTCATATATCGTAGTTGTACTAGCTTTTTCAGGCACGTAAATAAAACGCATTTGTTTTTCTATTGATTTAGGCAGTCGCTTATCAGCATACCTTAATTCTTTGTTTGGATAAAAGAAGCCATCTTTGGCTAAGACTGATAATCCTTCGGTAGAATAAGTAGGATTCATTCCTTTTTTATTTCTTATAAGTTCATTATATAATCTGCGACTTATTTCGCCTTTATCGAATTTTGGTAACTCAACTAATATAGCTCTTATTTCATCATCCGAAAACATCGCCATATTTTTTCTGAAATCCAACTGTTCAACAATGCGTTGCCCCAAGAGTTCCATTAAGCTTTGTTCAGAAACTCCATACAATCCCGGAACGTGTGCCTGGAGCTTTTCATATAGCACAATTTGTCTCGGGCTATATTTTTCTCCATCAATCTTAATCCATGCAGTTTTATTCAAAATGTATTTCACATACTCATTTGAATTAAAGTACAATCCACTCCAGTTCGATTGCTGACTTGCACTTGATTCTTTTTTTACCGAAAATAATAAATCTGTCAATTCTTCGTCTTGATTGAGCCAATTGACAATGTCTTTCGTATCTAATTTGTCTATTAATTCTTCAAAATTACTGATGTACTTAGAAGTTAAATAATTAATATTCGTAAATTTTATTTCATTCTTATATTTGTTATAAATAAACTTTTTAAATCCAACATCATTTTTTAAAGAATCGTTATCATAAATCTTAGGATATTTGGAAACACCACATCGAAGAATAAATGACAGAAAATCTCTCTCCTCAGCAAAACTAGAGCAATCTATTTTTTTCAATGCCGTGTAATCTGTATCTTGAAAAAGCTTATCTCCTAATTCATTGCCATACTCTTTTCCAATATACATTTTATTGGAAGGTTGAACGTCACCAGCAACGTTTGGAAGATTAAATGGAACTTTAGACAGCTCACTTCCAGCTGATAGTTTTTCATTGTAGTTATCATAAAACCAATTAATGAAACTGATAGATTTTTCAACAGTGTCAATTTGTCGATTAATCGTTCCAATGATCAAATCTGAACTGCTTTGCTCAGTGAATTCAATTGCAAGATATTTTTCACTGAATGCATCTAGAATACGTTTATCTCCTGTACGTTCAGCTTTGTATGCATTAGCTGTTTCTTCCCATTTATTTTGCCAACTTGATGAAGTCTTAATCTGATAAATTAACTCATCAAAATATGTTTGTTTCAAAATGCTTAAACTAACCCAAGAAGACAGCTCTTTTGGAAGCACAGTAACACCTGTATCGGTCGGTAAGAATACCTTATCTGATTTCATCAACCAATTGTCACTATTGTCCTTTAATAGCTTAGGGACAATCGGAGAACTTTTATATTGCTCACTCCACCATAAGAACACTTTTGTCCTTATTCTATTTTCCCAAGAAGATGAAAGAATGTTGATTTTATCAGATAGTTCATCTACATCAAACGACAGGCCAGTGTATTCATTATAGTTAGCAAGTTCTTGTACTAGTTGGTCATTTTCGTTTGTTTCTAATAATTGCAACAAGGTGGAAAATGTCTCACCTATTAGCTCCTCAGGGAATTCTTGAAGGAAAAGTTTTGGATTATCTTTGATAGAAATATATTGCCAATTGACAGTCGGTAGTATTTGGGCATTAGATAAAATACCCAAGAATTCGTTCATTAAGTCAAATACATCTAAGTCCCATAGTTTATTCTCTTTAAAAGGAGTTACCATTTTTAATGCTATGTCTTCATATTCAGGCTTAGATAATTTTTCTGCTACTTCAGAAATAAATTTGAGCACCTCAATAAATATTTTCTTATTTATTTGTTCACTATCATCCGGGACGTCATCACGTGAATTATTTGTTATAAACGGTGCATTTATAAGTGCATGAATTGGTGTACCAAAATTACGTACTGGAAAGTAGCAATATAGTTTTTCTTTGGAGTAATCGTAATCAGAATCTTTAGAAACGGCTAGTGCAATTTTAGCAACTTTATCTCCTATCCTAGATTCTTTGTAAAAAACAAAATATTCTTCAGACGGCGATTGACCAGTAACATCACTTTTTTCTATCAATACATCATTTCCATCCACAATTTTCTCTGATATTTTTTCATCATCAGTTGTTTCAATAACAATTTTTGTTATATTTGGTAAAAATAACAGTGACTTATAAAATGGCTGCTGAAGTTGTTTAGAAACACTCGTGCCTTTACTTAAATTAGTTTCTTTTAGTTTTACTCGAATTAATGTATCAAAACCAGAATCAATTTTGTTTATTGGTTGAGGACAGTTCATTATTGGAAAACATAAATCATAATCTTCTTTTTTCCAATTTTTCTTCTGCTCAAAAATTAATTCACTGAATTTGTCAGAATCTCTTGATACATACTGCTCAAAAAGCTTTTTTGTGAATTCTTCACTAAATCGAATAGCAAATTCTCCCGAATACAGTTCGACCCACTCAGCATCGTTTAGCAAGGAACGAAAACCAGTCCCCTTATTTCCGATATTTTGTGATGATTTATTACTCGCTCTTCCTAAGCACAATCTTTCAATTGTATCTTTTGAAAATGAAGTGCCTGTATTCCCAACTTCCAAGATATTATTTTTATATGTTATCTGAACTTTCACTTCGTCATTGCTAGCATCATTTTCTGATTTTATATCTCCATAGGCATCGTCTACATTCTGTAATAACTCTAAAATCTGACGCCCATTATAATCACGCATCAATTCATATTCTTCGCTGCAGGCCTTTTCAAGTTCATTACTCAACTCAGAATCCGTATATTTACGAATAAAAATATCCCTTAATTCATCAATCGTATTCCATTTGCTCACAGAACTTCGCCCCCAGCATATTTTTTACATAATATATTATATCATCAATCATTTTATGAAATCCAATCAATAAAGACGTTAATATGGCTACCCACATTAACGTCTAGTCCTATCTATTCAAATTAAATTTCTACAGTCACTCTCACCCCACTTTTGAAATCAACAACAATGTTCTTTTCAAAAATGGTGACCTTCTCAATCAACCTTCTAACAAGCACTTCACTATACTCATTGATGACATCGTGTTCTTTTACAAAGACTACCATCTCATCAACCCGTTGTTGCAAATTAGTATTCGCTGCTATTTGTTTTGCAACCGCATCTCGTTCATCTCTTAGTGAAAATATTTGGCTTGCAAGTTCATCTCGGTCAACTTTATGACGTACCTTCATGAAACTCGTAAACCGTTTAGCTTTGAAATTTTTGAATGATGACAATTCATCAATTACCACCATGTCAAAATCAAAAGCAAATCCAGATTTGTTAATCAGCCAGTCTAGGTTCTCACGATTAATCAGATAGATATTGGCGTTCTTTTGTAGAGCTGCTATTCGTTGGCTTGGCGTTCCTAAAACGACCGAATATGTTAATCCTTTCAAGTGATCCCATTTTTCAATTTCAGTTGGCCATGTTGATTGCGTCACGCGCAACGGTGCAATAATTAACACACGTCGGATTGTGAAGTCATCGTGCATCAAATCTTTGATAGCCGTCAGTGTTGTGACTGTCTTACCTAAACCCATATCCAACAGAAGTGCTGCTGTCTTGTTGTTCTTGATAAAATCAATCGCATATTTCTGGTAGTCATGTGGTATGAACTTCATTAGGCATCACCTCCTATTCTTTCAAGTAACTTTGGTATCTGTTCAATCTCATCAAGCACGAAACACTGAAACCCTAAATCTGTCAGTTGTTTCATACGAAAAAGCTGTAAAGACCGTGGCTTCTTCCCTGGCGCCTTCACTTCGACAAATCCAAGTTTCCCATTTGGCATAAGTACCAATCGGTCAGGCACACCAGCAAGCCCCGGTGATGTAAACTTCGGGCAAATACCACCTACCCTTTTGACGGCTTTCACTAGTGCTTGCTCAACCTGCTTTTCTCTCATAGCCACACCGTCAAATACTCGAAATACGCATCACGCAAGATTTCCAAGTATTCCTTTTCTGCGCAGTGAATCATCAGATGTGCGACTTGCTTATCGAATGATTTCTTCCAAGGATACGTGACATCCGACATGGCAAACTCGTAAAACTCATCAAATCGTAAATCACGTTTACCGATTCCAATTTGTAACCGCTGTTTAAATTTCATTTAGATATTCTCCAATCTGCAAGTATGGTGTAACCCGTGAATACCCAATACATAACTTTATATAGGTGGTAATTTTTTATCCCTTAAGAAAAGTTCTATATAAGACCTACACAGGTTACACTTTCCTTTAAAATCAACTATTCCAAGAACTCGGATTTGAGTTGCAAACCAACAATCTTGTTTCCTTTATTAGTTCGCCGGCGCTTAAATCCGCCCGCCTCCAGAGCCGTGTAAAAATCGGCTGAACTACGAATGTACTCACCAGTTCGCGTACAAAACGCACGATACTCTGCATACAACTCACCAGATTTTTCTTCAAAATCAACAGCAGTCTCGCAGCACTCGTCTAAGAAATGGCCAAGCCAATCATTCGCCGTCTTATATTCAGAAATTGCATTAGCGACAACTTGTGGAACCGTTAAATGAAAGTCTGCGGCGATGACTTTTTTCGCACCGTCAAGGATCCATTGCAAAATGGCTCCGCCGGCATTTTCAAAAAGATAGTCCGCATAATTCTTGATGTCCTTATTGCCGTCAATCGTAGTAAGGAATGGAATCACAATTAAACGACGCCAGGTTCCTTTATCAATCGCTCCAACTTTTGGGAGGTGGTTGGTATAGAGCACCAAAGTATGCGTTGGGACATACTTGAATGGGTCTTTGTATTTCTTCTCAGCCGCAATTTCATCCGTCGAGCAGAGCTGCTTAATGTTAGATGTGTTGAGTCGCATCCCCTCTTCAAGCTCGGCTGCGATGAGTAGGCGTTTCCCCTTCGCTTCCGCAAGTTCAGGTTTCACATTGCGTCGGATTTGACTTGTAAGAATATCAGCTGAGATGCTGCCAGAGTAATTACCGAGCACACGGCTGATGACATTCCAGAACGTGGACTTCCCGTTACGCCCTTCACCATACGAGATAATAAGAGCTTCGACGTAAACTTTCCCGACCGCTGCTAGACCAACAATCATCTGGACGTAATCAATCAGTTCTTGGTCACCAACGAAAATGGTGTTCAGTGCATCCAACCAAATCTGTTGATTGGCATCACTTGGGGCACACTCGGTTTGCTTCGTGATGTAATCTTCTGAGTTGTGTTCTTGCGATTCTCCTGTTCGTAAATCAAAAGTGGTGGTCGGTGTATTCAGCAAGAATTCGTTCACATCCAGCAATCGTTGTTCGATTTCAAGCATTGGCTTCGCTTCAGTAAGTGCAGACGAGAGATACTTGCTGTCACGACGTTTTACCGCAAACTTCTTATACTCTTGCGCGTGCTGGTACAAATCAAAACTGTGACGCTGCACTGAGTTAAACATGGTGACTGCTTTTTTCGGGCCAACACTGGCAAGTACACCAAACGCACCGTTACTCACCATTTCCTTGGTGCGTTTCTCAATCTCGATTTCTGATTCTTCCAGTTGGCGTTCTGTCAAAGCATGAATTACACCTTGAGCTTTTGGTTTCGATTCTTCCCAGTAGCTACCGTTGTAGACAAGGTAGTCTGTAGATGGTGAGTAACGAAGTTTGCACTCATACTCACGCGCCAAGACAGTAGCTTGTCCTAAATCCGAGTAGTCGGTTGGCTCAAGCGATAGGTCAGCGTTGTACTGCTCCGGTGGGATATATCCATCTTGCTACTTCACTTTTTTCCCGAAGTTGACCGCACTATTCCAGATCGTCTTGAGTTCCTCATCGGGCAATGGTGGGTTACACTTTTCAGCTTGTTCGAGATACTTGTGATAGGTATCTTCCGTTGCGCCGTAGCGTTTGATGAGCTTTCCAGCGATGTGGCTCATGGTCGAGTTACGGCTGCCTTCACCAATCTCAGACTGCGTATTATCCCAATCAGCGAAAGCATCATCTTCGATAAAATCGGTGATTAGCTTAGTACCTTCATAGATTTCAACTTCAGCATTTGGTGTCCCAAAAAGCAACCGTGCTGCATCCATCGCATTGTTATCAAAATATGGGAACTTAGATTGAATTTCTTTCTTGAGTTCCACGTATTCAACCTTATCGGTTGTGAGAGGAATTGGGAAATAAACGTGAAAGCGTGGACGAGCAGACTTTCCGCCCTTTTCTTTCATGTGGTTGCGAGAGTAGCTGACCTCAAACATTACGTCGGGAAATTGCATCGCCACGTCAAACGGTGTCACCCATTCATCAGGATTGTCTGAGTGGTCATTGTCGCAATCAAGCGGGATCACATCAGACTGGATGAAATTGTCACCTTTGCGATAGTTTCCTTTGTACTCAGCCATCACATGATCAATGCTCACTGCTGCTGCAAGTGATTCTTTATTCGTCACCACATGCTTCGTTGGGAACAACCCATTCTTGGAATTTCCCACCTGGTTGGATGTAAATAACGTCATCTTAAGCATTTGAGACCTCCTTCATCTCCTCATCAAAGTACCGGATATGCTTCTTCCAATACTCTGCTTGTTCAATTTCAACAGCCATGCCCTGAGTGATGGTGTTACCCACCACCCAGACTTCTTCACATTTTCCCATTAAGACAAGAGACATATGCATCGCCACATCACGCTCCGTCTTATCATCCATGAATTGGGGATAGAGCAAATGCGATGCGACTGGCATGTAGCCATGGTCAAGAGCAAACCGGCAGTAACGCTTTGTGTTTGCAACGTTGACTGCTACATTCCCTGAAAACGGCGAGCAGACATATACAGTCTTGCGATAATCTTTACGTCTAGGCATTGCCATCACCTCGCTCAATCACTGGTAAGATATTCTTCTTAGATTTCAGCAAGTCGTACAAGAACAAACGACCTTTCTGCGTCCAGTAGGTATGCATCACGCTGCGCTCTGCATCTATCGCATGAGTTTTTGATTGTGTGTAGCCTTGATTGGCATACTTCTGATAAAGCAACCACATCTTGCCTTGCTTGTACTGAATTCCCAGTTCATGAAGCAACTTGTTCATTGCCTGTGGTGACATACCGTAGTCCTTCGAGATTTTAGAAATCGACATCACAGAATTGTTTTGAAGAATCAAATCGTAGTAGCTAACTTTTGGTTTCATCTCCAAAATCATTTGTTGTTGCATCGCCACCATTTCTTTTTTCTCTTGTAGCCGCTGCAACACTGAAATGGCCCATGCTGGATCTTCGATTGACTTTGTGATGAAATCTTCTGTCGCGTACACACCGTGTTGGCGGATAGACGGCAAGACCTCATTTGTCACCCAACGCTTGAATTTCTTCGCGTTCGGCATCTTTCTAGAAATGATGAGTGAGTACAATCCACTTTCGTTGATAAGGATAGCCATTGTCCCATTAACGCTGAACGATTCGTTCACCGTCTTATCTTCCTCATCAACATGATCTCGTAATGCTTTTTGTGGATTTGTGTAGCCAAGAATTGATGCTACATCTTTACCAACAAAGTGAGGGACATCGCCAATCATCACCGTGCGTACAGAGCCAAACTCCGCATTTTCAAAAACTTTCAATTCGTTCATCTTGTGAACCTCCTGTAATAGAATTTTCAGGAGAGGCATTTTGCCCCTTCTAACTTACAGGCGAAGAAAATGGTCGAAAGTAAACTCTGGCTCGAATTTATTTTTGATTTTTTTGCCTTCGTCTATAAGCGAAGAAAGAACCCAATTCGAACCTTATTTTTGATAAAAAAATTTGAAAAAAATATGGAGCCATTTCTGACTCCACATTGACTAATCCTTTTGATAGAATTCACACTCGTATCCATCAGCGTTCAGTAGCAAGCCTTCAGCCCACTTAGGCGTTTGACTCATCAACTGACAGATGTCTTCAACCTTCGATTCCGTTGGCACTTCGATAATCACTTCGTCGTGGACGTGCCCGACAATGCGATACTTACGAAGATTCTCCATTGCGAAACAGAGAATGTCTCTAGCTATTGCCTGCACGATGTTTTCGACAAACTTGGGACCATAGCTTTCAAGACGTTCCCATTTCTTGGTAGCACCGACACCTTCATAGGTAACAGCTTCACCGCCGAATTTGTTCTCACCAATCTTTGGTTTTACATAAACTAATTTACGTCCTGACAAGAGTTGGATGAACAGAAAACCCGACTTGTATTCAAACTTGATGCCATGCGTCGATGTGCTCCGTCGTTCTTTCACACAAGTCTTTACTGCCTTATCAACAGCCCACCAAAGCTCCGTTATGTTAATGTTTGAGTCTCGCCAAGAATTAACAAGCGGCTGTAATTCATCCTCAGTTAGTCCCATTTCAAGAGCATCCATTGCTTTCAATGCACCCACCGATCCTCCGTACCCTAGAGCAAGCTCAGCAATTTTCCCTTTTTGACGTAGGTGCCCATTCACGCCATGCTTTTCAACTGGCACACCGAACATCTGACTGGCAGACGCACAGTAAATATCGCCACCATTTTTGAATACTTCTTGACGCCACTTCTCACCCGACAGCCAAGCAATCACACGTGCTTCAATCGCTGAGAAGTCAGATACGATAAATTTCATCCCTTCACGTGGTACAAACGCTGTCCGGATGAGTTCTGAGAGTACGTTCGGGACATTGCCGTAGAGAATGTTAAGCATTTCAAAATTGCTTTGTTTTACTAAACTACGCGCTTCAGATAAATCTGACATATGGTTCTGAGGCAAGTTTTGAAGCTGGATGCCACGTCCTGCAAAGCGTCCGGTACGGTTGGCTCCATAGAATTGGAATAAGCCACGAGAACGATTATCATAACACGCAAAGTTTTGCATGGCTTGATACTTTTTCACGGATGACTTGGCGAGTTGCTGACGTAAGACCAGGACTTGCTTTAAATTTTCATCAATAGGTTGTTCGAGTAGTTCGGCCACTGCCTTTTTACCGAGTGACTCGGTTTCAAGTCCGTGGTCTAGTAACCATCCCCGCATTTGAAGCACGCTGTTTGGATTTTCTAGTCCAGTTAATTCTTGCAATTGTTGATTCAAGCCAGCTTTTGATAATTCATCCAACTGAACGGCAGCTTCCACAAAGTCCTTATCAATCTCAATTCCTCGGTCGTTGATTTCCTGATCCAGCCAGTATTCTTTCCAAACAGAATCAAGCACTGGAAAATTGGAAAGTTTTCCTTGGATAGCTATTTCAACTTCCACATCACGACCATTGTATGTCTTAAATGCTGACCATTTAGTTGGCGCATGGTGTGGTAAGTTCCTCGTGCGTCCACCATTAACTTTGGTCGGATTGCATGGCACGCAAAAGTATCGGATGAGGTCTTTTCCTTCTGTGAGCTTTTGTTTATCCAAACCAAGAACAGCACCAACTCCTACAAGTGACAACGGCAAACCTAATGTCGCACCCCACACCATTGTGCATTGCCACCCTCGTGGATTCAAAAAGCCATCCAACCCCAGAAAGCGTGACAAACACACACGTTCAAAACTCGCATTGAAGGCGTGTTTAATCACTGTTTCATCTGATAGCGAAGTTAATATTTCAGCCGGGATAGTTTCGTCCATCTTCAGATCAACCACTTCGACGGGACCACTATCTACACTGTATGCAAATAGCAGTATTTCAAAATCGGGGGACTCTGAATATTTGTAGACACCACATTTCGATAAATCGACACTACTATACGTTTCCAAATCCAATGACAAATGTTTCATTTTCTTCCTCCAATCAAACAGGCGACAGCACTTCTGCCATCGCCGTTTTTGTTTTAATGATTAAGCCAAGAAATCATCATCCGCCAAGGTTTCAAACTCATCGCTTGCAGATACTTGTGAGCCGAGTGGTTCGCCGTCACGTACAAACTGGATATTCCCAAGCCCTGCCGCTACCCCGCGATTTCCATTTGCGTTAAAGGCATAGAAATTAATCGACACACGAGCGTAGCAACCACTATACACTTGTGAACGATCCAAGATTGGTTGAACGTGCTGATTCACGATTTGTGGTGCAGTGGTTGAGTTCGCATTAATGAAGTAATGACCTTGGTATGCTTCATCGTCGCGTTCGATATCCCCATCACGTAATGGCAGCTTGATTGCTGCTTTGTTTGGTTTCTTCCCACCGAATTTCGCAAGTCCCTCTTCGATTGCTGCATCGATTGCTTTTTCAATGGTATCAATCGTTCTCTTATCTGATTTTGGAATCAAGACTGCTGTTGAATATTTCTCTGCGCCCCCGTTGATGGATGCTCGTTCCCAACCGTGGAAGTATGAGAGACGTGTGTTTGTACCAGTGATTACTTTGCTTGTTTTAGACATATTATTGTTCCTCCGTTAATGGTTTAAATTCTTCGTTTAAGTTGTTTACTGTGACCGCTTGTCGTTTATCTGAACTATCGACTAGCGTCAGCTTGCCTTTTGGTTTGATGATGTATTCGCCCAAGATTTCATTGAATTTCTCTTTACCGAGTGCCTTCGTCATTTCTGTGACACCAAGTAACTTTTTATCATATGGGTCGTATCCAGCCTTGATGACCGCCGCAGCGACATCATTGTCATTAGAGTACTTACGAGTAGAGCGACCCTCGACTAATTTGTGATGAGTCCATTGTTTGCCACCGAGTGCAAGTTTCAAAGCACAGTCCTTGATATCGTTACTCCAAGAAACCAGGTCATCCACTTTACCGATGATTTCTTCGATTTCATCATCACTAAGAAGCTCTGGTGGTTTGAACTCATATTGCGCCAGTTTCAAGTTATGGTCTGCTCGTGCACGACAGCTATTCTTCGCCGGACAGAATCCACACCATTTCCCGCATTGGTACTCACCCTCACCTTTGAAAGCTAAATCTGCGGCAGGCGACAACACATCTTTTGCCCACTGAAGTAATTCTTCTTTCAGCAGTGTGTACGTACTCACATTCTCACGCCTTGGCTGGAAAATGGTCATCTTGACTTCTTGAATGTCATAAATACCATCGAAAAGCTCCAACGCTCCCAAGGCATAACACATCATCTGTGGGTTCTGATACGCATCTACCAAAATTCCTAGACCGTATTTCATGTCAATAACAGATAGCGTTCCATCCGCAATGACGAGACAGTCGCCGGTCCCAAAGCCGTCTGGGACGTACCTTGAGAAGTCGAGCCGCTGTTCTACTATTACAATAGGGTCAACTGTTGTCTGTTTCGCCTTAGCGACTTCTTCCATCACGAAGGTCGCATAACTTTCAGCACACTGCTCCATCTCCTCGTCGTAGAATTCAAGCGTAGATGTTGGGTCTGTGACGTCATTACCAATGAACTTATTCAGTTTGTACTCACATAAGGTATGAGCATCAGTGCCTTGTTGAGCATACGGGCTCGACTTGTTTTCAAAGTGCTCTGACAAGCGAACACTTGGCGGACAATGAATCCAGCGGTTACTTGATGAAGCCGATAAGACGGCATGTTGTGTTGGCATTTACAATCCCTCCGCATCCGCAACCAAAGCAGCGTAGTTCTCTTTTGGTATTTCACTCAAGCGGCTGGCACCATACTTTTCAATCAGTGCTTTCACTTCAGATGATTTACCTTCTTGTGATTTACGAGCCAGCAAGCCGCGGACTTCTTCAAGCGTTGGTTGTTTGACTTCCGGCTTTGTTTTTACTGGTGGTTCTGGTGTTTCAACTTGTTGCGGTTCTGATTCGTTGATTTGCATCGCCACAGCCAACTCCTGTAAGCTATCGGCCAATGCTTGCACATCCTCAACAACCTGAAGCAATAATTTCATTCTACTCACGCCATTACGCTCCCTTCTTAACTTCATGGATTTCGATTGATTCAATTGACTCCGAGTCTCCTGGCGTTAACACCAGAATCGACGTGCGTTCTCCGAATAACCAATGGGCAATCTTGCTTGGTAAATAACGCACGCCACCTTGCAGCACAGTTTGTTTGTTGCCGACCTCATCTGTCACGTTGATACGAACTTTGTGTTTTAGGTTCATGATGGCTCCTCCTTCATTTTTATTTGTTTAGGATTCACTCCCTTACACCATACAGGCGAAGTAAAACAGGGAAAGTAAACTCTCCCTGTAAATTTTTCTAAAATAATTCTTTGATCTTGTCTTTGATGATTCCGAAGGTGCGATTGATGGACTGTTTTTGTTTCCCAAGTTTGGCTGCCACTTCAGTCTGAGACATCTCATCAGTGACGAGCATGTGATAGATTTCTTGATGGTACGGTGATAATTGCGCCACGACTTCGCGCAATCGATCGACACGAGGATCTTCTTCATTAGTCTGAAAGGCATCGTAAACCAATGATTGAATTGGGTTGTCACCTTCATCGCATACATCATCAAATTCGTTCAGAGACAAATTGTAGTTACGTTTGAAGTAATCGTTTGCTTCACCATCCACATATTCGTCCAGTGGATAATAGCCGTGCTCGTTGTTGAAGTCTTCACGGAACTTTTCTTTCCAAGTCTTGATTTTCTCTTTTTCTGCTTCAGTACGTTCGGGCCGTGCATTTTTATAAAAGTTGTAAATCGCACGGTCGTCAGCGCGGTGCAACTCCTGGATGTTAAGTTCAGTGACGCCTTCTTCTCCCGGACGAATTTCAACTACTTCTTTTTGGATGCGTCCATTGGCATCAGTACGCTCAAACACGTACTTATAAGTGTTGCGGTCGTTTTGGTGTGTTTTCTTAAATTTACTCATTAGATTCCTCTCTCTTGCCTGAAAGAGTTTTAGAGCAAGGAAAACAAACAAGGACCGTGCCAATATGTACACCGTCCCCCATCACGAAAAAAGAGCGCAATAAAGTAAGGTATACAATATCTGAAAAATTTTCTGGGTAACCAGTTCTTTTCAGTATTTGTAACCTTGCCCTATTGCAACTCAGGCATTGTTATATTTAATTAGTAGGTCTATTCGCTTTTAAGATAAATTCGTTCACTTTCTTGAAACATAATGTAGTGTTTATGAACCATAAATGATAAAATTAAATAGTTGAACTACTATGTTTTAATTATAAAAAAAGGCCTCCCTTGTTTTCGTCAGTCATCGGCGGCAAACGGCGGTCAACGGCGGACGTAACAAAGGAGGTTGTGTTTTGGAAATAAGTGAAATTGCTCAAACGCTTTATCCGTTCATGGGAAGCGAATATAAAAAGCCACAAAAATTTCTAATTGAGTTGCTGGATAGCGTTTCAAATGATGATGAAGCCACAATTTTTGGATTTTCAGATGATAACTTACGAAGAATCTACAACGGGAAGCGCAAATTAACACAGGAATATGCTGTCCTTGTGTCAGGAAAATTCTACATTGATAAATGCACGACTTTTATTTATGAACGTCTTATAGATGATGCTCCAACTGTCCTTAAGCAACAATTGATTACTAAAGGTGTGGTAATACCAGAAGATACAGACGTTGCTGAAATTATGGCACGACTTTTAATTGATGAAATTACCTCGATTGCTTCCCAAACCAAAGTCAAAACAAAAAAGGCCAAGCCGAAGCTTAGCGAAATAGAAATTGCAAGTTTAAGAATCAACACGAATGGTGATTTCTCCTTTAATAATGACGTGAAGAGATTCTTTGACAATTTGCCTGTTCCCCTTGATATCAGACCTGAGGAGATGACGTATGTCATAGCTCTTTTTTCAGCATACGCGGATGCTGATGGATGCGAAGTATACAAGCATACAAACGACCTGCCAAATTCGCGGCTAAAGGATTTCAAGAGACAGCGAAGAAATTACTATAAAGCTGAAAGCATCCGTCGTGGGGTCCGTGATAACTTTACGCAAGAGGAAGGAACTGAGCACTTTGAAGCTTTGAAAGAAGATATGTACGACGGCATCGAGGAAGTATACGAGGAAGATTACGATGATGGCGTTGAGAGACTTAAAGCCGTTCTACAGCAGTCGTCTGTCATAACATTAAATGGTTCAATCTTATCGTTTATACCAGGATTGCTGCAAAATTCTGCTAAAAAAGGCATTTGTCATATGCTGGTTAATGACGGAAAGATCAAATGGGTGACTGAAGATGAATAGTTTATTTAATACTCCATTTGAAATTTCGGTTCGAGTCATGTTACTGCTCTCTGAATTTAAAGAGCCTGTCAGCGCTGATAGAATTCTAATCACAGACTTCATTACCACGTATGGTCGCGACTTTGAAATTTCTGATTACAACTTAAATGGTGATAACAGCTATAGACTCAGTGAATTCATTGCGCGACGTGAATTGGTAAAAGATGCAGTCAAAAACCTTGTGCTACAACATGTTATCCAGCCATCACAAAGCAAAGAAGGTTTTAAGTATGCTTTATCAGAAGACGGCCTTAAGTTGATTCCACAGTTCATATCAGTGTATGCGGAAAAATACTTACAAACAGCTGACGAATCTGTTAAATACATTCAAGATAAAAGTGATGTTGAGCTTCTGCGACAAATAAACCAACGCGCAAAGGAATTCAAAGGAGAGCAATGATAATGCAAAATTATTATATTGAACGTGTTACCATAAAAGGCAAAGATCGTGAAGATGCAACTGTCAAATTCACTAAGGGGCTAAACATAATCTCTGGTCCTTCAAATACTGGAAAAACTAGCATTGTAACGGCAATCGATTTTCTCTATGGCGCGAAAAAAGACGCCGCTCCCTTTTCAACTGATGCAACAGGATACAGTGAAGTTGAACTGATAATTCAATCGACTAATGATAAATATGCCTTAACACGTGAATTTGACAGCAACTCCATTATAGTATCCAAAATAACAAGTTCAGGTGAATATGTAGATCATGAAAAATATAATGCACGAACTGGGAAAAATCCAATTAGCAATTTTTGGTTACGACTTTTAGGAATCAATGATGATTATCAAATTATCAAGAATGAGGATTTCAAACGTCAAAAATTAACTTGGCGGACATTAGCGCCTAGCACTTTAATTCCACAAGATAGAGTCAATACCAGTTCCTCTGTTCTTTTTCCTGGGGAAACAACACAACGTACAGCTTTTTTATCATCGTTGTTACTTCTGCTATACGGTTCAGATTTTTCAAACTCAGAAGAAAACGAAACAAAAGAGCATAAAAAAATTAGACGGAACTCGGTGATTAACTACATCAATTCAAGCCTTTCTGAATTATATGAAAACTACGAAGTGGCTAAATCAGAATTACCTGAGGCGCCCTCTGATGATTTTCAACAAATTGTCGATGGAATGTTCGCTGAACTTGAAACAATTGAAAAGCAAATCAATGATGCGCTAGCCAGCAGCAAAAGCTTAATAAAAGAGATTTATCAAAAGGAACAGTATCTTCATGAAACTCAACTACTTTTGAATAGGTACAAACAGTTACATTATCAATATCAATCCGATATTGAACGACTAACACTAATCGTAGATGGTGAGCGATTATTAAATGATCATAATGAACACGACGCTTCACATAGCTGTCCTTTCTGTAATGGCGATTTAAGTAAGCCTGTTCAAACAACCTACATTGATACTGCACGTTCAGAATTACATTCATTGCTCTCACAATTATCAGATTTGACGGAAGAATCTCATGATACCGAAGTTGAACTGCAAGAGCTAATGGAACAGCTTAATGATCTCAAATCAAGAAAGAAATCACTTGATGCTTCAATCAACGATGAACTGAAGCCGAAAGCTGAGACGTTAAAGGATCGAATCAATAAAATCGAAACTTACAGAGATATTAAACAACAGCTCATCTCGATGGAAAAAATGCAAAAGAAACTTAAAAGTGATCTTGAAAAAATTGAGAACGAGCCGGAAGACGAACGTATCCTTTATAAACCTAAAGAAAAATTTGATGCAGAGTTTTACAAAGAGATGACTGAATTACTGGACTCGATGTTACGTAATATGCATTATAAGCCTAATGAATTTCGTAACGCGTTTTTCGCCAAGGATATTTTCGACATCAAAATCAATGGAAATCTAAAATGGACCGAAAATGGACATGGATATACAGCGTTTATCAATTCAGTAGTGGTAATGGCATATCGACATCTCTTGTATAATCACGCTAAGTACACACCTTCTGTGTTCATTATCGATTCCCCCCTTCTGGGATTGGACGAACGAAAAAAACAAGATGGCGATGACAGTATGAAAGAAGGACTCTTCAAATACTTTATGGATCATCAAAACGAAGGGCAACTTATCATCGTTGAGAACACAACGAACTTGCCTGCGCTAAACTATGATGATAAACAAGTAAATCAGATTGTTTTCACTGAAGATAAAAACAATGGACGCTATGGATATCTATACGATATTTATAACTAGAACAGGAATGATTACATGAAGTTTAGCTACAATCCGCTTTGGAAGCTCCTAATCGACAGAGGACTGAATAAAGCACAACTCAGAAAAATGACTGATATTAGTTCAGCCACACTATCAAAACTAAATAAAGGCGAAAATGTAACAACAGATATCTTACTTCGCATCTGTGAAGCACTTGATTGTGATTTATCGGATATCGTAGAAATCGTTCGCGATTAAATATCAAAAAGGCACTGTACTCATAATCGAATACAGTGCCTTTTACTTCACTATTTTTGTAATCCAGCGATTACTTCATTGATTTTTGATTCAATATCATTCAATGGAACCATGTACCATTCAGTCGCTTTTTTGAAATTTCCATCCTGAAAGACAACTTGTTTGTCCTGGAATGCATGATGTAGGGTGCGCTCAAGAAGCTGAGCATTCACATTTTGCACCTCAGCAGAAAGCATAACTCTCACTGGTGCATTTAAATAGGTCACGTCATTTTCTGCATTAGCAATTCTGCTTTCCACATCATTTCGAGTGAATCCAATTTTATACAGATTGTTCCATTTACTAATATCTGGATTAGTACTTAATGATTTCAGCACATAGATATAACCTGTCGTAAATTCTTCTCCAAAACTTTCAGCCAACGTTTCTTCATCTACCGGTTCTGTCACCATCCGTCCATGACGTTCAGTAGAATAAAGCGATGAAGCTAATGATTGCAGCAACAAATTCTTGTTCTCTGTTCCGTTCTCATAAACAACATGCATTCTGGCATTTGTTTTCCCATTATCAGCTATAAATGTATCCTTTGAAATGGAAACAATATACATCATTACACCATTTTGGATGTAGAATCTATTTTCATGAATATCATACTGTTCAAACGGGATAATTTTTCGTCTACCAGATGCGATATCTGCATGAACTTGATCGAATAAGTTCTTATATTTCTCAAAGTGACTTGCATGTTTTCTCCGACCAATTTTATCTGCAGCATTCACAGTTCTACGATAGCGGGAAACATCCAACAAGTCTGAAAAATCATCAATCATATCATCTGAGCCTAAGATATCATCTAAATTCAACTCGTCATCTATTTCAACTGAGTCAGCAAGAAATTCTCCATCTGGCTCGAATTCTTTTTCCAATAAACCTAAAGTGTCATACTTCTTAACCTTCTCAGCTCTTTCAGTTTTACCTCGAAATCCGCTAAGACGGGCCCACAATGCACGTTCACTAGACCATTCAGGTGTTTTTTCCGGCTCTCGTCCGTTTTCATTCACAAAGTCTATAATCTCCTGAAATTTAGCAACTTCAGGATCTTGTTTTACAACTTTCTTTTTTTCAACTTGCTTGGTTAAATCATCAAAAGCGTCATCTTCAAAGATGCTATCTAAACTATTCGCCATCTTCTTTCGCTGCCTCCCTTTCACGTTTTATCTCAGCAAGTCGTAGCAAAGCAAAGGCCAAGTATTTCTCACCATCATCTTTACTATTTCGATCAGGATTTCGACCATTTTCTGCACGGAACTTCTTAGCAGCTTGATAAGCCGCAACCAATTGTTCGTCAGTAAAATCATACTTGTTTAATGACAAATAATCCTGAATGAACCGAAGAGTAGGTGCGTCGATATCGCTACTAATTACTTCGTAAGCACGTTGGAACGGATTCACTTGATCAATTAAATCAATATTCAATTCATCGATATTAATGAACCGGTCGGCCATCTTGATAATTTCACGACTACCGTCTTCAGAGGTTGTTGTCCGCCCAGCAGCAATATTGATATCAGCAACCGTATGTTGGCGAACAGTTTCTAACTCTTCATTCGTCAAATCAGGATACCGTTCAATGATGACCCGTGGAATCAACGTCTTATTAATCATCTTCGCATCAGCACCTGAAACAATGGCGTTTTGAATATCCTGGCTTTGTAAAATACTCGATTTCAAGTCTTCCATATCATTTTCGATGATTTTTTTCGTGCGTTCCGTAGTATCAGCAGGTTTCAATCCTCTAATTGAAAGATCCCCTGGTTTGTCTGGCTTATCATCTTTTGGTTTAAACTTGTAAACTGGTGCAAGCACCTGTTCCATAAGCAATGAAGCAGAAATTGCCTTCATGATGCTATTAACCGCAAAGAGCACTTCATCATCCTGTGCATCTGGCTGCGCAATAAGGTTTGTAAACTGTGCATGAGTCTTATTGGCGCTATCACGCGTAACGCGACCAATGATTTGAATCACCTCAGTTAACGAGTTACGATAGCCAATTGTCAATGCATATTCCGCAAACGGCCAATCGAAGCCTTCTTTTGCCATTCCCAAAGCAACAATGATATCTAACTTATCAAGATCCTGGATGTCATCCGTAATACTTGCTAGATAGGCTGAGACTTTTTCACGTCCTTCTTCATTCACGAGGTCGGCCACTAATAGTTTTTTTCCGTCAGGACGTTCGATTTCATAAATGCCGTCCTCGTTCTGTGTGATATTACCACCGTCCGTTAATAAATCAAGTATTTCATCCACTTCTGCATACTTGTCTTTAGTAGACTCACCCGAATTAACGTTGGGAATATGGATAATGGATTTCTTATTGACATCAATTACTTTATCCAAAGCATCAGTATATTTTCCGCGATAGAAACTATAACCCATTGCGAAGGATTTTAGATATTTATAGCCTTCGAGTTGCTCATAGTAGGAATAAGTCACTTTGTCAAATTTATCTTCATCAGCTGGTTCCAGAATTTGAACAGAGTCACCACGGAAATACGACCCAGTCATAGCAAGGATATGGGCAGTTGAATTCGCCATGATACTACGGAGAACATTTCCCAAAACCGAGTTATCGTCACGGCTAACATGATGAAACTCATCAATAGCTAGTAAAGTATCATCAAAGGTCGCATCATCCAATTCCTCAAAGGCAAAGCGAAGAGTGGCATGGGTCGCAATCAAGATATTGTCACTTGGGTCAGTTGAGTTCATAAACTGAACAAAATGCTGAACCTTAGACTTCTCACCACCACCGATGGTCAGATTATTGCTTGGTTTAACCTTCCAATCCCAATAGAAGCCATATTTAGTAAGCTCAGTATCCCTAAACGACTTACCAATTGAGCGTTCTGGAACGGCAATGATGACCTTTTTAATACCTTGATTATGAAGCTTATCTAATCCAACAAACATGAGCGCTCGTGATTTCCCTGAAGCTGGTGGAGCCTTAACTAAAAGATACGTAGAATTACGTTTTTCATAAACGCGTTCTTGCATCTCGCGCATACCAAGATCATTCGTCGTCTTGGTTTGGTTCTTGTCAAAATTAATTTCAAATAGGTTACTAGTCATTATTGGTCATCTCCTGATAAAGTTTGAGCAAAATCGCAAGTCGCTCCTCGTCTGAATCAAATGTTCGTTGTTGATAGGCACGGTCCACAATTCCATCTAACTCTTCATGTTTCTTACGGAGGGATTCAGGCATGGTTGCGGTATTATACAAATCCGCTAACGTGCCGCCTTCGTATTCACGTAAATCAAGAATTTCTGTCATCACACGTGCGATTTCGTTTTTGCGCTGTGTTGAAAGATTATTTACCGGGAAGGTGTTATAAACCAATCCAGCTGAATATCGATAACGAGTTTCAAGTTTCCCTCCTACAGACTCCAACCAAACCATGTGCATGCGAGATTCGAGGAGACCTAGAAGCCAGATCTCACCTCCGTAGATTACATATGCGGAATTGTTTACAATCGTATCCTCATCAACCACGCCCATTGGTACGTAATCACGTGCCTCTGATGATGTCGCAGGTATAATTATCCCAGGCATTTTCTTATATCTAACTTCACCAAATGACCAAGGTCTATTTGCAAGTTTTTTGGTCGCAGCACGATTGCTTTTCGTTCTATATTCTTTTATCGAATTGAATAGTGCAACAAATTTTGGATTTGACTTAGCAACTGCAAACTCATCGTCTTCAAACCAATAAGTGTAATTGATGGTACCCTCAATAAAGGTTTTCCCACCAACAATTTTCTTTACAAATCGTGTCTCGTTTGCTGCCATTTTGCTATATTCTTCGGGAGAAATATCAAATAAGCCATTGGCATTTGGCATGCTTCCGAACATGATATCAGGTAAACCACTTATGCTTTTATTATGAGTAGACACAAGTGATATCTTTCCTGAAGTTAGATAAGGATTTATATACGAAACCTCAAGTCTACCATTCTCATTAAATAGATACTTCCGCAAACTATTTTTCGCATCGCACAAACCTATTATCACAACAGTTACGCCTGCATTTCCTTTAGCACTATTTCCCCACTTAAACGAACTATATGCAAAACTAATATCTGATTTTTTAAGCAATGTTGGCCAGATATAGGATACTTGCTCACCCTGATTAATAGAATTCGTCGAGACAAAAGCTAGCTTATTGCTGGAATTAGCAATGAACTTGGTTCCTTTGTAAAACCAACCGGTTATATAATCAACCCTTTTCGAGTTTATCTTTCCCTCAAGAGCATATTCCAAATCTGCTTTCTGTTCCTTATTTTGGAGTTTTGATCCCAAATATGGCGGATTCCCCATCAAATATATTTCATCGTCAGTTTTGTGTGGGAGAACTTCATTCCAATCAACTCTAAGTGAATTGGCACATAGAATATTTCCTGCATCTTTCAGTGGAAGCAATTCTGCAATCGTACCCGGCAAGGCTTCTTCGAGTTCCTTATTCATCTGGTGCTCAGCAATCCAGAGTGATAGTTTAGCTACTTCATGAGCAAAATCGTCGAGCTCAATACCGTTGAAATTACCCAAGTGAATTGATGATAACGGCATGTTCGGATCATCT